>CAMWWR010000023.1 GCA_947178045.1 uncultured Clostridia bacterium | reverse complement strand
GTTCAGGCCTACCAGAGCCTTGCGCAGAGCCTCGGGAACATTTTCAGTATGCTGATCCAGATCAACCTCACCAGCAAATACCTGGCTTATTTTTACGATTACATGGAAATCCCGAACAAGCGCTACGAGGGCACGCTCCCCGTGGAAAAAAGGGATGACGGACAGTACGAGATCGAATTCCGGAATGTCTCCTTCCACTACCCGAACAACGATACTCTCGTGCTCTCCCATATCAATGAAAAGCTTTCCCTTAGGCAGAAAACGGCGATCGTCGGGAAGAACGGCGCGGGCAAGTCCACCTTTATCAAGCTTTTATGCAGGCTCTACGACCCTACGGAGGGTGAGATTCTGCTGAACGGCGTAGATATCCGGTACTACGATTATAAAGAGTACACATCGCTCTTTTCCATTGTGTTCCAGGATTTTAACCTGTTTTCCTTCTCCATCGCCGAAAACGTCGCTGCATCAGCAGATTACAGCGAGGAGCATATCAGGGACTGCATCCGCCGGGCGGGCTTCGGCGAACGTCTGGATGCCATGCCGGACGGAATCCATACCAATATTTATCAGCTGGAGGAAAAGGGGCTGGAAATTTCCGGAGGCGAGGCGCAGAAGCTTGCGATCGCGCGCGCTCTGTACAAGGACGCCCCGTGGGTGATCCTGGACGAGCCGACCTCGGCGCTCGACCCGGTATCCGAGT
Source organism: uncultured Clostridia bacterium (assembly GCA_947178045.1). Classification (GTDB taxonomy): domain Bacteria; phylum Bacillota; class Clostridia; order Lachnospirales; family Lachnospiraceae; genus RGIG4057. Next base: position 10,424 of record CAMWWR010000023.1, on the reverse strand, counting down.
ACGAAATCTACCGGCATTTTGACGAGCTTGTAAAGAACAAAACCGCTCTGTACATCTCGCACCGCATGTCAAGCTGCCGCTTCTGCGACCAGATCTATGTGTTTGACGGCGGAAATATTGTGCAGCACGGCAGTCACGAGGAGTTGATGGCCGACGGCAGCGGACTATACTGCCAGCTGTGGAATGCGCAGGCGCAGTATTACAATATCGGATAGAATCTCACATATTTTTATGTTGCAATAAACCGCATGCTGAGCTATAATAAATTCGTTCATCGGGGAGCTGGATAAATCCGGCTGAGAGGGGGCTGTGAGCCTCGACCCGCAAACCTGATTTGGGTAATGCCAACGTAGGGAATTCATACCAATGGATGATTGGAGGTGTCCCGCGCACCTCCTTTTCTTTTTTCCTTTTCTGGAAAATTCCACCGCATTATGCCAAACCTCAATTAAAAAACGGAGGTGCTTTTATGAAACGAAACAACACAACCTACCGGCTTGCGCTCGCAGGCCTGCTTACCGCGCTCGCCGTTGCCGGGAGCTTTATCAGCTTTCGGGTTGCCGGAAGCCAGTGTGCGCCGGTACAGCATATGGTGAATATTTTCGGCGCGGTTCTGCTCGGCCCGGGCTGGAGCGTCGGCATCGCCTTTACCGCGAGCCTGCTGCGCAATCTGACCGGGCTCGGCAGCCTGATGGCATTCCCGGGCAGCATGATCGGCGCGCTCGCCTGCGGCCTGATGTACCGCTGCTCTTGCCGGCTTTCCCTCACCTGCGCCGCCGAGGCGCTCGGAACCGGCGTGCTTGGCGGTTTGGCTGCTTATCCGGTCGCAAAGCTTCTGATGAATCTTGATCCGGCCGGGGCCTTTGTCTATATGATGCCGTTTTTCATCTCCACGGCGGCTGGGAGCATCCTCGCCCTCGCCCTGCTGACCGCACTGCAGAAGGGCGGCGTGCTCGGCCGGATCGCGGCCCGGGAGGCCCGTTGATGGCTGCGCCCGGCTGCATTCCGGAGCATTCCGGCAAGAACCATGCGGAGACCGGCCCTGCAAAGGGCCTTCCGTTCTCCACAGGAGACAGCTTTCGGACAGAAGAGATTTCCGCCGGCGCCGTGCCCTGCGGACAGGCGGCAGCAGATGCCGGACAACTGCGCTCCGCCGCGCCACGCATCCACTGCATTACAAACGCGGTGACAATGCAGGATGTCGCGAATATTCTGCTCGCAGCGGGCGGCTCGACCATCATGGCCTCCGATATCTCCGAGGTGGGGGAAATCTCCGCCCTCTGTCGAGGCACACTGCTCAACACCGGCACGCCGTCCCCGGAGCGCTTCGCCGTCTGCGCTCTCGCCGGCACACGCGCCGCTCAGCTCGGCCATCCCGTCGTGCTTGACCCGGTCGGCGCAGGAGCCAGCCGTTTTCGGCGCGAACAGTTAAAGCTTTTGCTTGGGCGGGTACATCCCGACCTGATCCGCTGCAATCTTGAGGAGGCGGTCACTCTGCTCGCACTCGCGGACGAGAAGGAAGCTCCGGACAAACACGGCGGCGTTGAAAGCGGCGTTGACGCGGATGATCAGAGCCGCCTTGCAATTGCAGGACGGCTTGCCCGTGCTCTTGGGACAACCGTACTGATCAGCGGAAGCTCGGACGCCGTTTCTGACGGAGTACATTTCGCGCTTGTCACCGGCGGGGACGCCCGGATGCAGAGCCTCACCGGCAGCGGCTGCATGCTGTCCGCGCTCTGCACCGCGTTTCTCGCCGCGGGCACACCTGCCTTTTTCGCTGCAAGAAGCGCCAGTATCCTCTGGAAGCGGGCCGCGGAATATGCCGCGCGCCATACCCGCCGGTCGTGCGGCGGAATCGGTAGCTTCCACGCAGCGCTGTTCGACGCGGTCAGCCTTGCCTCCGCCAAAATCTCCCCCGCCGCGCTCCGTCTCTACGCTGTATCCGACCGCAGCCGGCTGCGCGCCGGCGAGTCACTGGACGGCCTGCTTCCCGCGCTGTTTGAAAACGGCGTTACCTGTTTTCAGCTGCGGGAGAAGGGGCTCCCGGAGCCGCAGCTTCTCGAGGAGGCACAAAGGCTTCTTCCGATCTGCCGCAGCTTCGGAATTCCGTTCATCCTCAACGACAATGTCGCCATTGCCCGACAGATTGGCGCGGACGGCGTTCATGTCGGCCTCTCCGACATGGGCATTGCGCGCACCAGAGAAATTCTCGGGCCGAACGCCATCATCGGCGGCAGCGCCCACAGTGTTTTCGAGGCGCTCGCGGCCGAACAGGCCGGCGCGGATTATCTGGGCTGCGGCGCCGTGTTCGGAAGCACAACAAAAGCCGACGCCACGCAGCTTTCGCCGGAGGAGCTTGCCGCGATCTGCCGCGCCGTACATATTCCAGTCGTCGCCATCGGCGGAATTACCGGACAAAATCTGCCGGAGCTTGCCGGGAGCGGCATCGCGGGCCCTGCCGTGGTCAACGCCCTGTTTGCACAGCCGAACCCGGCCGCCGCGGCCAAAAGGCTCCGCGCGCTTTCAGACGCACTGTTTGGATGAGCGGCAGAATGGGAGGAATTATGAACACCGTATTGACCATTGCGGGCAGTGACCCGAGCGGGGGCGCGGGCATTCAGGCCGATATTAAAACGCTGTCGGCACACGGTGTCTACGCCATGAGCGCTGTCACTGCTCTGACCGCGCAGAACACTACCGGAGTGTACGGAATCCTCGAGGTGCCCCCGGAATTTCTGGAAAAGCAGCTGGACTGTGTTTTCTCCGATATTTTCCCCGATGCGGTGAAAATCGGAATGACCCCGTCCGCCGCGCTGATCCGGGTCATTGCGCAAAAGCTCGCTCAGTATCAGGCCAGGCATGTCGTCCTCGATCCGCGGATGATCTCGACAAGCGGAACGCGCCTGATCGCCGAGGCCGCCGTTGAGGGACTTGCCGAAGCACTCTTTCCCCTTGCCGAGCTGATCACGCCGAACCTTCCGGAGGCTGAAACTCTTTCGGGCTCGGACATCCGCAGCCACGGCGACATGGAGCTTGCAGCTCTTCGCCTCCATAAGCACTTCGGCTGTCAGGTGCTGATCAAGGGCGGCCATTTTTCCGGTGCTGCCGACGATGTGCTCTGCCTGGACGGCACCTTCCACTGGTTTTCCGGCAGGCGCATCAACAACCCGAATTCCCATGGCACCGGCTGTACCCTCTCGAGCGCGATCGCCGCGAACCTCGCCGCCGGCATGGATCTGCCCGACGCCGTCCGCGAGGCAAAGACTTATCTGACCGGGGCGCTTGCGTCGATGCTCGCGCTCGGACACGGGCGCGGGCCTCTGAATCATTTATACCGGCAGGACCGTCATCCGGGCCGGTGAGCTGCCCAGCTTCGGACTTACAATTTCAATAATCCCAGGGAGGACTTATTATGCCACGCGAATATACAACCCAGATGGACGCCGCACGCCGCGGCATCCTCACACCGGAAATGAAAACCGTCGCAAAAAAGGAAAAAATGGAGGAACGCCGTCTGATGCAGCTTGTCGCCGAGGGCAAGGTCGCCATCTGCGCAAATAAAAATCACAAATGCCTGAGCGCGGAGGGCGTCGGCAGCATGCTGCGCACCAAGATCAACGTCAACCTCGGTGTATCACGCGACTGCAAGGATTACAATATTGAGATGGAAAAGGTCATGAGTGCGGTAAATCTCGGCGCGGAAGCGATCATGGATCTCTCCAGCCACGGCGATACGCAGCCGTTCCGCCGGAAGCTGACCGCCGAATGCCCGGTCATGATCGGCACCGTGCCGGTCTACGACAGCGTCATCCACTATCAGCGCGACCTCGCGACGTTGACCGCAAAGGACTTCATCGATGTGGTGCGCATGCACGCGGAGGACGGCGTTGATTTTGTCACGCTACACTGCGGCATCACGCGCAAGACCATTGACCAGATCCGCACGCACAGGCGCAAAATGAATATTGTCAGCCGCGGCGGTAGCCTTGTCTTCGCGTGGATGAGCATGACCGGGAAGGAAAACCCGTTTTACGAGCATTTTGACGAGATTCTTGATATCTGCGAGGAGTACGACGTAACCATCTCTCTCGGGGATGCGTGCCGCCCGGGCTGCCTTGCGGACGCGACCGACGTCTGCCAGATCGAGGAGCTTGTGCGGCTCGGCGAGTTGACAAAACGCGCATGGGCGCACAATGTCCAGGTCATGGTCGAGGGGCCGGGCCATGTACCGCTCAACCAGATCGCCGCCAATATGGAAATCCAGAAAACGATCTGTATGGGCGCGCCGTTCTATGTCTTAGGCCCTCTTGTCACAGATATCGCGCCTGGCTATGACCATATCACGAGCGCCATCGGCGGTGCGGTGGCGGCGATGAGCGGCGCGGCCTTTCTCTGCTACGTCACTCCGGCAGAGCACCTTGCGCTGCCGAATGTCGAAGACGTCAGGCAGGGGATTATCGCCTCGAAAATTGCGGCACACGCCGCCGATATCGCCAAGGGCATCCCGGGCGCAAGAGAAATCGACGACCGCATGGCGGACGCAAGGCGAAGCCTTGACTGGGACGAACAATTTGCCTGCGCGCTCGACCCGGAAACCGCAAAGCAGATTCGCGACAGCCGCAAGCCGGAGGACGACCATGCCGACACCTGCAGCATGTGCGGCAAGTTCTGCGCGGTGCGCAGCATGAATAAGGCGCTCGCCGGGGAGTATATTGATATTTTATAGGATCAATGTCATCCTCCGCCCACTTCTATCCATGTCAAAAAAATTGAAACCATCCACTATTGACATTGCCGCAGAAGATGCTATCATCAAAGGCAATTTCTTATTCGGCAAATTTTTTTCAAAACCTATTGAACCATCCCGCCTTTTCCGCGACCTTGCAGATGAAAGCCGGCTTTCACGGGAGCCTTGTGCCGCGCGCACGGGGCTCCGCATTACTATTCATTGAGGCAGATTACAATGCGAAACAAAAACCTGGAAAACCAAATTGATTTTCTGCTGTCCGCAGCCCTGCAAAAATGCGGCAATATTTACGATGCCGAGGATCTGACGCAGGAAACACTGCTTGCGGCGCTCGCCTTCCTTGCGAAAGGAAACATCATACAGGATATGCGGGCATGGCTCCTGACCGTTATGAACCGCAAATTCAACGATATGCTCCGCAAAAAATACCGTCAGCCAACCGTTTTTATGGGCTGTGATTTTGATCTGGCTGATGGGGCTGCCGCCGAAAACCTGACAGAGACAGAGCTTGAAGCAGGAGAAGAATCGTGGAACGTGCGCAGGCAAGTGGCGTATCTTGCCAAAACCTACCGCGAGGTCATTGTCCGCCATTATATGGACGGGCAGGGCATCGCGGAAATCGCCGCCGCGCTCGGCATCCCCGAGGGAACCGTAAAAAGCAGGCTGCACTTCGGCAGAGAACGAATCAGGAAAGGAATGGACGATATGGAAAAATATTCAAAACAGAGCTACTCCCCGGTAACACTTCTCGTTTCCAACAGCGGAATGTCCGGGCGCGGCGGTGAGCCTGCGTCGCTTGTGGACGGCGATCTGACCGTGCAGAACATTTTATGGCTCGCGTACAAAAAGCCGCTGACCATCGAGGAAATCTCGCAGGCAATCGGAATTCCGAGCGCCTACATCGAACCGCACATCCAAAAATTGGTCGGCGCCGGGCTGATGCGCCAGACCGGAACGAGGTATTATACGGATTTTATGATTTCCACCATCGCGGACAAGGAGAAGCACATTCCGGCGCAAAAGCAGCTTGTCCACGAGCATTTTGATTTATTCTGGAACGCAATCCGAAATGGCATGAAAAAATTAAGAGAAACGCAATTTTACAGGGACTGCGGTTTTGACGCAAGAAATTCACTGGAATTGTATTTTGCATTCCACTGCCTGGATTACGGCATCTATATGGCATTCTGCGATATTTTCGGCGCTGAACAAATCTTCCCTGACCGGCCGGACGGCGGGCGGTGGATTGCCTTCGGAACCGTCCATTTTTCGGAGTTCCATCCACAGGAGCATCCGGATTTAATGGCGCATTCCTACTCCGGGGAACGCCACACATATTTTAATAATTTTGCCGGATGTAAAACGGCAGAAATGCATGTGTACAGCGCGGAGGGCTTTCCGGCACGCTCCTACGACCGTCCGCCTTACGCTTCTGTCAGCGTCCTCTTTCGATCGTGCACGGATCGCGACGCCGTATTTACGCAGCTGCTCTGCCTGTTAAAAACAGGGGTTGACCCGGAATCGGTGGGCTTTAACACGGAATATTTAAAATTGATCCCATGGCTTACAGAATGCAAAATTCTGCGGGAAGAAAACGGGAAACCGGCCATCAACATTCCGGTACTAAACCGCACACAGGCGGATGTGCTCCGGGAGCTCTGCGCACAAACAAGGGCGGCGCTGGCAAAGGATGTAAAAGAACTCTTTGCTGCGTTCTTTCAGGGAAAAAAGCAGGAAATTCCGGCACATTTGGACAGTGTCCCGCTGCAAAAGCAGTATCTTTATGCGGACAACGCCGTGCTGTTTGCGACCGTGCGCGAGGCCATGAGGCAGGGCGAGCTCTACGACGGCGGCTATGACGCCGAAGCAGAGCAGCCGCCCTGCCCGATGATTTTTGTCTGGGAGGAATAAAAACAGATTACTACAGCCTCAGATTCCCCTCCATCCTCTCATAATCCACCACGCGGGTCTGCCCGTTTTTCAGCTCGATCACAACCGGACCGAACGTGCCGCAGCCCGCCCGGTCCGTATAGGTGATGGAGCGGATCGGGAAAATTTCCTCCTGTGTAAAGGCGTCCTCGCTCTCCCTCGTAATCACCTGCGAGATCATCACATAGGGCTCGCAACCGCCGTACTGCTTTTTCCGCTCCGCCGCCGCGTAAATCACAATGGAATGCTCCGAATCCGGATTTGTCCCCGTGCTGTAAATTGTTCCCAGCGCATCCCAGCCGTCATAGATCGTCATTGCAAGCTGGCGCGGCCTTCCTTCCGCATCCTTCCCGCAAAGCGCGATCGCTCTTGCATTGCCCTCACGATACTCCGTCACCGTCGTGCCATTGTCCGGAAAACCGTAAGCGCCGAGCGTAAAGCGGACCGGCCGGCGGAACAGCTTCATCTTGTCCACGCGCACGATCCCGCACGGCACAGGGAAATCCGCCAGAAAAAGCCCCTGTATCCAGTGCGTTTCGGTATTCAGCCGATAATCAAAATACTGCCTGCGGTACAGGACGCCGTCCCGCAGGCCGCCCCAGAACGTCGCGTTGGCAAGGGAGGTATTGTTATAAGTCAAATCCTTTAATACATACTGCTGCGATTCGACCTCACCGGTAAGGACAGCTGAAAGGAGATTGGCATTCGTTTCCGAACCTGTGCCTCTCTTTGCGTCCGGCTGCCCCTGCGGCGTCGCCTCCCATGGGTACTTCGTATTAAAGCAGAGCTTCGCGTAATTCCACAGTCCATGCTTATCCCCAACATTCTTCACGATCTTGCCCGTGCGCAGAATCGTCTCGCCGTTTGCCTTATGGTTCGTAAAGCAGAGCGCCGGACCGTCAAGGGCCGTCTCCTTCACCTCATTCCCGCCTGATTTCTCCCACGACCCGTTATTCTCCTTTTCCGTCCAGAACGGATGGTCCTCCGGCAAGTGCAGGCACAAAAACGCCTTTCCCATCCAGAACGGCGATTCTGCGCAGGAATATCCCTGCACAAGCGGCGAAAACTGCCCGTAAAAGCCCATGGTCGGAATGCCCTCCCAGGAAAAATCCTCACGCCCTAAAAACTGCAGCAGCGAGCCGGACGCAATGCGCCTTGCAAGCCCTGCGTCCGCTGTCGGATGGCGCAGCATGAAATTGCCGTCAAACGGACTTGTGCTTGCAAAACGGTAAATGCAGCTTCTGCCCCACATATTCGTAAACCCGTCCGCATCGAAAAAGTCCGCGTAGCTCTCCATCAGACAGTTGGAATATTCCTCGAATTTCTGCGCGAGGAACGGCTCGTTCTCATAGCCGTACCACCGGTTCCAGAGCGGCGCATAAAAATTAAACGCCCAGCAGGAATAATAATCAAAGCTCTGCCCGTCGCGGTACCACCCGTCCCCGACATAATAATCCAGAATTGCCTGCGCGTGGTCCAGCATGATTTCACGGTCGATCGGGTAGCCCTCCATATTTAAAAACGCCATATCGAGCATATTGAACATGCGCCAGTTCTGCGGCACCGTATTCGCGTGCGCAAAGCTGGTGAGGAACGCCGCAATCACATCCTTCTCCGCTTTCGTATAACTCTCCCATATCACCTCGCGGCTCGCCCACAGCCCAATCACGAGCGCGCAGGTCTCCACCGTCTGCTGGAACGCGCGGAACGGGTCGGAATGCCCGGTAATTTCCTGCAATTCCTCGTATGTGCCGACACAGTGCGCATCGCCCGGCGTGCAGGAACGCAGGATCTGATTCTTATAATAATCCTTTAATTTATACCCGCAGATTTCAAGCTCCGGCCTGATATGCAGCAGCGGCGCGGCAATAAAAAACGATCTTGTCAAACCCTCAAACATCTCCGCCTTGCGCTCCGCAAGCGGCGCTTCCCCTTCCGCATTTAAATGCGGATATGTAATTTTTGTCTCCTGGCGCGGCACGACCACCGGATCCTCAAAACATTTGATATGCCGGAAAATCCCCGTCAGCATATACTCTCCCGCCTCAATCCAGCTCTCCCTCGTAAGCCCGGTATACGGGCTGAGCGTAAAATCCGTATGCTTTGGTTTAAAAACCGTCATAATTCCCTCCGTTCCCTCTGATCCTTTTACTCTTTTTGATCCTTTTGCATTTCAAAGTATGCCGGAATACTTTGCTCCCGGCACAGAACAATAAAGCAAACAACGTACGCTTTGAAAACTGCGCGGAGCTAACAGCCATTGCATCCGCCCGGAAGATTTGAAAATGAACCCCCACACGGGTTCATTTTCGAAAAGCTTTAGCTTTTTTTTTCGAACGGAACGGGCTCACAATAAAAAACTTTTTCACAAACTCCTGGCCCGTTCCGTTTTACCACAGGAACAGCTCCTGTCCGGTCAGCTTCCAGATCGCTTCGATGAAAAAATAGTCGCCGTAAATAATCGTAAACTCATGCTCCCTGTCATGATACGCCGCCGTACATTTCTGAACAATGGCATCCGTCTCCAGCGACCAGTCGCAGCGCTTCTCATACAGTGCATGCAGCAGCTTCAGCGCCGCCCGGCGGTACGGAGCCTCCTCCCCTCCGCCGATGGCCTTCGCAATTTCCAGCATTCCGCAGGCCGCGATTGCCGCTGCCGTAGAGTCCTCCCAGGCGCAGCTCTCCGGCTGGCAAAAATCCCCCGGAATCAGTCCGCTTTCCGGAATATTGGAGATAAAATAATCTGCAATCCGCTGCGCGCATTCCAGATATTTCTCCTTTTTTGTGTGCAGGTAGCTGAGTGCAAAACCGTAAACCGCCCACGCCTGACCACGCGTCCACGATGAGCCGTGCGCATAGCCCTGTCCGCCGACAGAGCGCAGAAATTCCCCCGTGTACGGGTCAAATTCTCCGATATGAATGACGGAGCCGTCCTCGCGGATAAAATGCTCCATCACCGTATCCGCATGCCTTACCGCAATATGATAAAACCGCGGATCCCTCGTCTGCTCCGACGCCCAGTACAGCAGCGGCAGGTTCATCATGCAGTCGATGATTGCAATCCCGGCATTCTCCCCCCGCTTTTCCCTGTTGCCCCAGTCATTCCATGCGCGGATAAAATTTCCTGCCGGATTGAAGCGCCCCGCCATGTTGCATGCCGCAAGCAGGGTGCGGCGATATGATTCCTCTCTGCCCGTCTCGCGGAAATTTGCCCCCGAGGTCAGCAGCCACCGGAAACCGCTGTCGTGATCCATCCCCTCCGGATCCATCAGCGTGCGGTCAAGCTTTTCCTCCAGCTCCTCCGCAATTTCCCGGTACAGCTCCTCCTTCGTCACATGGTAGAGCTGCCACATCATACCGCCCCAAAAGCCGTTCGTCCACCACGAAATATTGTCCGTCCAGTCGTCAAACACGCCGCCCTTTGTCGTGTACGGCACCTTGTGCGCGCTGCGCTTTGCCGCCTCCGGCATCTTTTCCAGAATTCGCGCCTGCGCGTCCCTGATCCACTCTGTCCCCATACTCTCATCTCCTCCGTTCAATTTTCTTTCTGCTTCCTCCCGCCTGCGCTCCGCGGCATTGCTCCTGCACCTGCCGCAGGCCGGTCTGCATAACCGTTCAGCGGTTACAGTTCAGTGATTACAGTTCAGCCTTCGGCTTCCCTGTAACAAAAATGATGCACAGAAATCGTAAAAACACGATTTCGCGCATAAAATTCTCGGGTTTTTATGAAAAAACGCATAAAAACACC
>CAMWWR010000022.1 GCA_947178045.1 uncultured Clostridia bacterium | reverse complement strand
AACTCTATCCTCCTGTACCGCCGCTGCTCCCGTCCTGTCCATTTATGATAGCTTAACCAGGATTCAGGGAACTATGCAGTTTCCCAAGTCCCTTCTGCTTCTCCATAATCTCCTGCAGGGCCGTAAAATCGTTCCGCTCCACTGCTTTTTGATACTGTACCTCAAGGCTGTTCTGCTTCACCCTCACTACGGTGTCCGCAAATTCCTTCCGCCGCTGCGCCTCGTCCATCGGCATCCGAAGTTGCGTCGAGAACAGCTCCGCCGCCTCCGTCTGCTGCTCCCTGCTCTCAAAACGGTTGATGATCCGCGCCGGGTTGACGCTCCCGCTCCTCTCGTACTCCTCAAACGCCAGCACGGCAACCGTGCGGTAAAACTCCTCCGTAAAATCCTCGGGCGTTATGATGCCTTTCACGCGCTCGAATGCCTGTGGTTCCTCGATCAGCCTTGTCAGCAGCAGGCGCTGCGATCTGCGCATTCCCTCCTCCGGCCTGCTCCTTTTTCTGTTTTCCTCCCGCTCCCGCTCTACGGTCTGCGCCGCCACCTTCACGGGCTCCAGCTGCACTCCGTACCGGTTGACAAGCTTGCGCAGGCTGTCAAAGCTGATCATATATTTCTGCGCGAGCGCCTCCGTATAATTGTTCCGCTCAAGCTCCTCCGGAAACTGCAGCAGCAGCTTTGCCATCTCGTTGTAAAACCGCGTCTTCTGCTCCGGATCGCCGAGATCATAATTTCGCTGCAGCACCTCGACCTCAAAAAAGAAGCTGTTCTGCGCTCCGTCGATCCGCTTCTGATACTCCTCCGGCCCGAGCGCCTTGATAAATTCATCCGGATCCTTGTAGGGCTTCATACTGACGATCCGCGCCGATATGCCCGCCTCCTTCAGGATCGGTATCGCCCGCTGCGCCGCCTTCACGCCCGCCCCGTCGCTGTCGTAGGTGATCAGAACCTCCTTCACATACCGCGCCAGAATCCTCGCGTGCTGCGTCGTGAGCGACGTCCCGAGCGAGGCGACCGCGTTTGTAAAGCCCGCCTGATGCAGGGAGATCACATCCATATATCCCTCGCAGAGCAGGAAAAAGCTCTTTCTTGAGCCCCGCGCGATATTCAGCCCGTACAGATTCCTACTCTTCTCAAAAATCGGCGTCTCCGGGGAATTCAGGTACTTCGGCATCCCCTCGCCCATGACGCGGCCGCCGAACGCGATCACTCTGCTGTTCGCGTCCATGATGGGGAACATGACGCGGTTCCAGAATTTATCGTACACGCCCTTCGATTCCTCCATTGTCACAAGCCCCGACTGCCGCAGAAGCTCATCCTCATAGCCGAGATTTTTCAGGTACTGGTACAGATCATCGGCATATTTCGTCGAGTAGCCCAGCCCGAAGCCGCGGATCGTTTCGTCCGTGAGCGCCCGGTTTTTCAGGTATTCCATCGCGGCCTTCCCCCGCTCCGATTTCAGCTGATAAAAATAATATTTCGCCGCATCCCGGTTGACGGACAAAAGTCTTGCCTTCAAATCGGCCGCCCGCTTCGCCTCCTCCGAATATTCCAGCTCCGGCAGCGCTACGCCGGCGCGGTCCGCAAGCATCCGAAGCGCCTCGATAAAGCTGTAATTTTCATACTGCATCAGGAAGGTGAACACATTCCCCCCGGCCCCGCAGCCGAAGCAGTAATACATCTGCTTGGCCGGGCTGACCGAAAAGGAGGGCGTCCTCTCATTGTGGAACGGGCAGCAGGCCATATAGCTCGAGCCCTTTTTCTGCAGTCTGACATAAGAGCCGATCACATCGACGATATTGTTTCTGGAGCGTATTTCCTCCACGAGCTCCTCCGGATAATACATGGCAATCCCTCCCGATCCGCCGCCTCCCGGCCCCGGCCTTTCTATAATGTATGCATGAAAGCATGTCCGAACCCGGCGGAAGCGAAAAAGTACTCCCTCCGGCCCGATCTGCCCCGGCAGACGGACTCCCGCCTGCGTTCACGCGCCTGTGCGCGCCTGATCGGCACACTCCCTCGTCTCAGCCTCAGTACACGTCCCATGCGTCCGGTATCATGATTTCCCGGTATCTCTGCACCGCATAGCGGTCCGTCATTCCCGCCACATAGTCGCACACGACGCGGTAGTCCGGCTCCCGCTTTTCTTTTATCATGCGGCAGTATTCCTCCGGCAGCAGCTCGAGATGCCCCGCATAATAATAGTACAGCTGCTCGACCATCGCCTCGGCCTTTTTCTCCTGGCCCTTTGCCACCGGGTTTGTGTAGACGCTTCGGAACATATAGCTGCGCAGCTCACGCATCGCCGTATACACCTCCTCGGACATGCGGATCTCCCCGCGCCCGGCACTCTGTATGACAATATCATGAATCAGCGTGTTCAGCCTCTCCCTCGGGCTGTGCCCGAGAATGGCGGTCAGCTCCTCCGGAATATCGTCCTCGGTGATAATATGCCCGCGCACCGCATCGTCTATGTCATGATTGATGTATGCGATCTTGTCAGACAGCTGGACGATCCGCCCCTCGAGCGTGTGCGGCGTCCCCGAGGTTTTGTGATTGAGGATGCCGTCGCGCACCTCCTTCGTCAGATTCAGCCCCGCGCCGTCCTTCTCCAGCCGCTCCACCACGCGCAGACTCTGCAGCGGATGTTCAAAGCCGCCCGGGCAGACCCGCGCGAGCGCCCTCTCGCCCGCATGCCCGAACGGCGTATGTCCGAGATCATGCCCGAGCGCGATCGCCTCGGTCAGATCCTCGTTCAGACGGAGCGCCCGCGCGATCGTCCGCGCATTCTGCGCCACCTCGAGCGTATGCGTCATGCGCGTGCGGTAATGATCCCCCTCCGGCGTCAAAAACACCTGTGTCTTGCCCTTCAGCCTGCGGAATGCCTTGCAGTGCAGAATCCTGTCCCTGTCCCGCTGATATTCCGGCCGGATATCGCAAGGGGCCTCCCACACGTCGCGCCCCTGCGTCCTGTCGGAAAAGGCCGCCCACGGCGACAGAATCTCATGCTCCCGCCGCTCCGCCTGCTCCCGGATATTCAATGGCGTCCCTGTAAAATCAAAATACTCCTGTCCGTTCTCCAAACGTTCCTCCTCCCGGCTTCGACAAAATTTGTCCTCTACCTGAAATATTCTGTGGCCATCCCCCGTTTTCCTTTTTCTTTTTTAAATTTTTTCTCCTGTTCGGAATTGTGCTCCCGTCGAAAATAGAGTATAATTACAGTATTCGATCGAAATTCTGCGGGGGAGGGTCGGCTATGTCCAACATTTTTGACGAGGGTAATATGATGCGGATTCTGGGAAACTACATTCCGGAAGGGGAAACGCTCTCCGCGGGCGTCCACGGCATCACGCTTCAGGTAAACAAGAAAAAGTCGTCAAGATTCGATGTGTATATCGGTATCACCGGAAATTATCTGATCGTCGCCGAATGCAACGAGCACAAATATCTGGAGGAAATTTACGGCTTCCGGGACCGCAGAAAGAGCGTGGCCGAGGACGTCGGCACCTGCTTCCCGCTGGAGGATATCCAGAGCTGCGTAATCAAAAAGTCCATTCTGGGAGCGGTCAACTGCTCGGTCACACTGAAGAACGGCAATTTTCTCAAGCTCCAGCTGCCAAAGCTCGGCGGGCTGGGAGGCGGCATGCCGCACCACGCCGAATACCGCGAAAAAATCATCGCTCGCCTGAGCGCTCTGAGCTGCGCGCATTAAAGAAACGCTGGTTAAGGCGTTTCCTTAATCAGCGCTCCCCCGCAATCTCCTTTTCCATATATCCGCAGGTAAACGGGAAAAAGTCAAATTTTTTCGTGCCGACATGGCGTGCACCCAGCCTCTCATACCAGGCCCGCAGCCTTTTATTTTCCTCCACAATGCCGATATTCATTTTTTTACAGCCGATATCTGCTGCCGTCATAACCGCGTGGGAAAATAAAATTTCTCCGATCTTCCGATGCCGGTATTCCGGCAAAACACATAAATTATTCAGCTCACATTCTTCGGTTTCCTGTATATGCAGCGAATAGTACCCAAGGATTAAATCGTCCTCAAAGTACCCATACATTGGCCTGCCCTCCTCATACTGCCAGGCCAGCCTTTCGGGCGTCACCGCAAACGCGGTAAAGCGAGGGGCATTTTCCTCGGTGAAGCCATACTCCTGCGCCACTGTCAGGAAGCTTGCTCTGATTACTTTGACGCAGCTTTCAATTTCATGTTTTTCAATAGGGCGAATCATATTATAATCTCCTTCAAATCCAGTGTGGGAAGCGATTTCATCAGCATCTCCTCAAGACGGCGCTGCGGCTCAGCCGCAAAGCGGAATCACAACGTTGTCTTCTACAAAAACAATTTGCCAACCTGATATACCACTGTGGACAGCAGCCACGCCGCGAACAGCTGATAACCGATCGTCGCCGCCGTCCATTTCGCCGATTTCAGCTCGCGCCGGATAACGCCAATCGTCGCCACGCACGGCGTGTAGAGCAGCACAAACACCATGAGCGCGTAGGCGTTCAGCGCGCCGAAGCCATAGCCCGCCAGCACCGACGTCAGCTCCGACATGCCGGACGCCGAGCTGATATTGGCAATGCCGAACAGCACTGAGAGGCTGGATACAACGACCTCCTTCGCCGCAAGCCCGGAGATCAGCGCGAGCGCGATCTGCCAGAGTCCGAGCCCCGCCGTGGCAAGCACCGGTGTGACTGCCTTTCCGAGCAACGCCCCAAAGCTGTCCTGCATATCCTTCGCCATACCGCGCGGGCCGAAATTCAGCGCGAACCACACGACGATCGAGGCCAGAAAAATTGTTGTCCCCGCCTTCGTCAGGTAATCCTTCACTTTCTCCCACACATAGATCGCGATCGTGCGCGCGTTCGGCGTCTTATATTCCGGCAGCTCGATCAGCAGCGGATTTTCCGCCGTCCGGGAAGTCTTTCTGCCCTTCAGGAGGAACGCGGTCAAAATGCCGACAACAAGCCCGAGCAGATACATGGAAAATGCCGCGAACATCGCGTATTTTCCGAAGAACATCTGCGAAAACAGCACATAGACCGGGAGCTTGGCGCTGCACGACATAAACGGTGTGACAAAGACCGTTCTCCGGCGGTCAACCGGATCCTCGAGCGCCCGGGACGCCATAACGGCCGGAACACTGCAGCCGAAGCCGAGCACCATCGGTATGAACGCGCGCCCGGAGAGGCCCAGCCTGCCCATCAGGCCGTCCATCACATACGCGACGCGGGACATATAGCCGCTGTCCTCCAAAAAGGCCAGGGCGAGAAAAAGGATAAAAATATTCGGCAGAAAGGTCAGGATTCCTCCGACGCCCGAGATGATCCCGTCCACAAGCAAAGAGATCAACAGCTTATGTACTCCCAGCTCCGCAAGCCCTCTCGATGCCGCGCTGGAAAACCACTCCAGAAAATTTTCGAAATAGCCCTTGAGCCAGTCCCCGATAAAGAAGGTCAGGAAAAACACGACCGCCATGATGCCAAGGAACATCGGCAGTCCGAGGTAACGGTGCGTGAGCAGCCGGTCCACCCGGTCCGTCGTGGCCGCCTTCGCCTGCTTGCCCACCAGGCATTCCTCGATGATCTCCTCGATAAAGTCATACTTCTGATTGATGATATCCGTCTCATAGCTGTGGTCAACAATATCCGCGAGATCGCAGCCCACCCGCGCCGTGATCTCCTCGTCCTGCTCGAGAAGCTTGAGCGCATACCACCGGTAGTTCGGGCATTCAAAGCCCTCCGCCTTCAGCCGGTCGGTAATCTCGTCGATCTTATCCTCGATCACATCGTCGTACACCATCGCGTACTCGTTGTGATGGTCATGCCGGTGCCTGCTCTTTTTGCTTTCCGGATGCTGGTGCTCCAGAATCGCACGCCGCTTTTCCCGATGGTGGGCAACGGTGTGCATGAGGATCTGCAGACCGGTGCGCTTTCTGGCCGATACCGGGATACACGGAACGCCGAGCATCTCCGGCAGCCGGTGAAGATCGATCTCCATGCCGCGCTCCTGCACGATATCCATCATATTCAGCGCGAGCACGACGGGCTTGCCAAGCTCGATCAGCTGCAGCGTCAGATACAGGTTTCTCTCAAGCGCCGACGCGTCCGCCACATCCACAATCACATCCACCTCGTCCTCAAGAATGAACTGCCGCGTCAGCTTCTCTTCCATCGTGTAGGAGGTCAGGCTGTAAATACCGGGCAGATCCACCAGCCGGAACCGGTGGCTGTGATATTTCATCGCGCCCTCTTTCTTCTCGACCGTGACGCCCGGCCAGTTTGCCACTTTCAGCCTCGCCCCAGTATAGGCGTTAAACAGCGTCGTCTTTCCGCAGTTCGGATTTCCGACAAACCCGACCCACAGTTCCCGCTCCTCCTGTCCTTTTTTCTCCCTCTCTTCTTTTTCTTCCATGTCCTCTTTCATAGCTATACCCGTGCATATCGCGAGCGAGCTCGCGATCCTGCTTTCATAAGGAGTTTGAAAGTAACCTTTCAAACTTTTATCCGCACCGCAGACCGTCCTGCGATGTTCCTCCCTCCTGCCAGGCTGCAGTACCTGCATCCTGCCTGCTAAACGAATCCGATGTCCGGATTTTTTCACATTCCCAAAGCCGCTCCGCTTTATGTCTGAGCCGCGCGGTTCTTCCTGCCCTGACCGGCCCCTCGTAAACTCCCAGGGCCCGCCTTATGCCTGCGCCACAACGATCCTCTCCGCGATCCTCCTGCCGACGGCAAGCCTCGTCCCACGCACATTGAAAATGACCGACCCGCTCCGCTTATTATTCAGCACCGTCACCTGCGTCCCCGCCGTCAGGCCGAGCGCGACCAGTCGAATATGCGTCGCACGGGGCAGCTCGATTCCCAAAACGCGGTAGATTCCACCGATCTTTGCATCGCATAAACTGATATTTTCTTCCATAGCTGTTCCATCCCTTTCCCCGCTGCTTTCACCCGGCCATCCGGCCATCCGGCCTTTTCTCCTGGCTCTCCCGGCCAGCTGTATGGCCCGCTGTTCCGGCCTTCCGGCTACTTCCCGAACTCTCAGCACTCCAACTTAGCCGCTTTCTGCGCATCTCCCTCAGGCTTTGTCTTTCCGGCTTCCTCCCGCGCCGCCTGCGAATATACACAGCCGCAAAAATCCTGCCGGTAGAGCCTGTACTCCTGCGACAGCTCAATCGAGCGCTTATAGCCGTCCTTTTTCTTGAAATCCGAATACAGGTACGGCACTCCGTACTGCTCCGACAGCTCACGCCCGATGGCATTCAGCTTCTGTGCATCCTTGAGCGGGCTGATACTCAGCGTCGTCGTAAAATAGTCAAAGCCTCCCGCCCGCGCCTGTTCGGCCGCCTCGGCCAGCCGCAGCCGGTAACAGCGAAGGCAGCGCTCTCCGCCCTCCTGCTCCCGCTCGAGCCCCCTCGCCAGCTCATAAAAGCGCTCCGGCTCATAACGCCCCTCCGTCAGCCGGATCTCATGCTCTGCCGGAAGCTCTTCGATCAGCCGCTTCAGCTCCGCCGCGCGCTTTCTGTATTCCTCTTCCGGAGAAATATTCGGATTGTAATACAGCACCGTAATATAAAAATACTTCGAAAGATATTCCAGCACATAGCTGCTGCACGGCGCACAGCAGGCATGCAGCAAAAGCCCCGCCGTTCTTTCCTCCCGCGCGAGCTCCGCCAGCGTCGCCTCCAGCACCCGCTGATAATTCACCTTCGCCTCCGACAAGCGGCTCCCTCCTTCCCGTCCGGCAGAACAGCCATTCCATTCGCCCCCAAGCCTTCACAAAACTTCCGGTTCATTCATACCAGGCATACCAGAACGCATCGCTTCCCGGCACAGACAATCACGCGAATACTGCTTATTCTGAAAACCCTCGCAGAGCAGCCATCGCATCCGCCCGGAAGTTTCCGAAAATAAACCCCTTCCGGGTTCATTTTCGGAAACTTCTATGCGAAAGGGGTCACTCCCTAAAACCCCTTCCAAGACTTCCGCCCCTTTCACATTTTACTGCAGCCCGCGGTAGCGGTTCACGCAGGCGTAGATTTCCTGCCGGCGCACCCACGCCATCGAGACGGGCACATAACTCCCGGAAAACAGACTCGCGAGCCCCCGGCTCTTGAGCTGCTGCCAGAGCCGCTCCACAAGCTGCTCGATGTCCTGCGGTCTGCCCTCAAGCTGCTCTGCGAGCGCCTTCAGGCAATACGCAAGCGCCGTCGTCTGCTCGGAATCGAGCAGCTGCTCCACATCGCCCAGCTCCACGGTATCCTTGCCGATGGAAAAGCTGTCCCGCCCATGCTGCTTGATTTTGATCTCGTCATACTTTTTATCAATATGCCCGACCCTCACAAGGCGCTTCGCGCTCCGATCAAAGATCACATCGACGCTCACCCGTCCGGACGGTCTTTCCGCGCCGCTGTCCCCGGCACGCTTTTCCAGGCATTCCCGCACTCTCTGCGTGATATCGAGCGCCTTGTAATTATCCATCTGCAGCACGCGGTCGGCAATGCCGAAATACGCCCCGGAGCTGCCTGCGACAAGAATGACGGAAATTCCATATTTCTCGTACAGCGCCCTCGCCTGCAGGATGAACGGCGTGATCGGCTCGGAATCCGGCGACACAACCTCCTGCATCAGCTCGTCGCGCACCATGAAATTCGTCGCGCAGGTGTCCTCGTCGATCAGAAGCGTCTGTGCTCCCGCGCGCAGCGCCTCAACGACATTCGCCGCCTGCGAGGTGGAGCCGCTCGCGTCCTCCGTTGAAAAATCGACGGTATCCTTCCGGTTCGGCAGATCGCTGATGAACGGCGAAATATTGACGTGGGTAATCGCCCGCCCGTCCTCCGCGCGGATCTTGACTGCCGTATTCTCCGTGATCACAAGCTCCCGGCCGTCCCCGGCAATATGATTGTACACGCCCTGCTCAAGCGCGGCGAGCAGCGTGGACTTGCCGTGATAGCCGCCGCCGACAATCAGCGTGATGCCGACCGGTATGCCCATGCCCCTGACCGCCCCGCGGTGCGGCAGCACAAGCTCCATCTCCATCGAGGCCGGCGAGACGAACGGCACGGCATTCTTCATCGGCTTCTGGGAAACCCCGCTCTGGCGCGGGAGCACGGAGCCGTTGGCCACAAACGCAGCCATCTTCCTTTCATGCAGCGCCTCCCGGACCGCCTGCTGATCCTCCGCCAGATCAAGCACGGCGCGCACCTCGTCCGCCCTCAGATTTTTATAGTACAGCGATTTCTTCACGGCCTCCGGCAGATAGTCAAACAGGATCTTGCGCAGCTCGGGCGAATTGATTGTCCGGCCGTTTGCCGGAAACCCGATCTCCATGCGGACGATCAGATTCCCGTCCGAAAGCTCGCAGGCCGTGCGCGCGAGCACCTCCTGGCCGCACCGGCTCACGCCGATCAGGCCGCTCTTGCCCGAGCCCTTTGCCTGAAAGGTATAAGCGTTCAGCGCCGCGCCGAATTTTCTCAGAAGAAAATCCGACAGGGCGATGCGCTTGAACTCCTTCTCGTACATCTCCGGCGCAAAGCCCGCCTGCGCCTTCGCCACGCGCACGCTTACCCGCGACGGCGCCGCGAACGGATCCCCCTGCACATGGTCAATGCCGAGCACATAGCCCGGAAATTGATATTCCCCGCGCAGATCCTTGTACGCGGGGTAGCTTCTCCGATGGATGCTCTCAAGCATCCGGTCCAGTTCTGTCGCTGATTTCATAAATAATTCCCATACCTTTCCACAACCTGCGAACTTTGGGCCGCAGGCGCAAATTCGCGTGTGAAAAAATCCTTTTTCACACTTGTCCCTCTCCCTGTCTGCCGTGGATCGCCCGCAGCACGGCTTTTTATTTATTCCCCCCGGCTGTCCCGTCAGCCTTTCACAATCTCCTCCAGCGCATTGACAAGCGCCTGCATCTGCTCGTCGGTGCCGATCGTAATGCGCAGATAATTATCAATGCGCGGCTTCGCAAAATAGCGCACGAAAATATTTTTCTCACGGAGCGCCTCAAAAATCCGTTTTGCCGGAATGCTCTCGTGCGACGCGAAAAGGAAATTCGCCGACGATTCCAGGCAGGCAAAGCCGAGCTCTGCAAGCCGGTCCCTCGCCCACGCGCGTGTCCGCATAATTCTCGCACAGCACTCCTTGAAATACGCATCGTCCTCCACGGCGCACACGCCGCAGACGAGCGACGAAGCGTTCATTGTATAAGAATTGATCGAATATTTCACATCGTTCATCGCACGGATCAGCGACGGATGCCCCATCGCGTAGCCGATGCGCATACCCGCCATCGCACGCGATTTGGAAAATGTCTGCACAACAAGCAGGTTCTCGTATTTTTCGAGCAGGGGCAGCGCCGAGACCGCGCCGAAATCGACGTACGCCTCGTCCACGATAACAACCGACTGCCGGTTGTGCTTCAGAATATCCTCAATAAACTCCGTCCCCTCCGCGATCGAGGTCGGCGCATTCGGATTTGCGATCACGATGCCGCCGTTTTCCCGGTAATAATCCTCCCGGCGGATCCGGAAATTCTCATCCAGCGCCGGCCGTTCGTAAGGGATGCGGTAAAGCTCCGCCCAGACATCGTAAAAAGAGTAGGTGATATCCGGAAACAGCACAGGCTTCTCCGAATTAAAAAACGTCAGAAACGCGACGGACAGCACATCGTCCGACCCGACGCCGACAAAGATCTGCTCCTGTGTAAGCCCGTAATAGTGCGCCAGGCATTCCGTCAGCGCACCCGCCCGGAAATCCGGATAAAGCCTCAGTCTGTCCCTCTCCTGTGCCAGCTCCCGCAGCGCCTCCGCTGCGCGCGGCGTCGGCGGATACGGACATTCGTTCGTATTGAGCTTGATCATATCCGGAAAATCCGGCTGCTCCCCCGGCGTGTACGGCTCCACCTGCCGAAAATTCTTTTCCCACTCTCTCATATTTTCCTCCGTTTCCGCCCCTCAGCCCGGACTGCTCTCACCGCCCGGCTTCCGGCCCGCGCCCTTTTGGTTTTCACGGCCTTTTCTTCCGCCTACGATAATATACGAAGGCTCCTGCATTGTCAATTCATTTTTTATACTCGTGCATATCGCGAGCCTGCTCGCGATACTGCTTCAATAAATATGTTTGAAAGTTCACTTTCAAACTTCCGGTCATGCTGCGACCGCTTTTCAGGGAGCAGCTAATCCGGGCTGATTTGCGCTCGCAGCGCAAACAGCGGTGTGAAA
>CAMWWR010000021.1 GCA_947178045.1 uncultured Clostridia bacterium | reverse complement strand
GTTGGCCAGCCATGCGTGCGTAAAATTTTGGACGCGAGTATCCATGACGTCAACCTGCTCGTCCAGAATGATGTACGAATTATACGACATACCGTTCGGGACGACGTACTGTCCCTCAAACAGATCGACATTGTGATCGTTTACGCCGATGTAGCGTATGTCCTTTGTAATTTCCATAAATAACAGCTCCTTTCTTTACTGGCATGAAATAAGGCAATACTGCGAGTATTGACTATGCGCCATTCATTATACTATAATTAAAAAGAAAAGTATATGAAATTTCGAATATTTGGAAGGACTGCAGGGAAAAACTGTAAACCAATGGGATTTCGGGAGCAAAAAAGGAAAATTACAGGGAGGTGCGCTATGTATCAGGCTTCGGAACAGCGTTACAACACAATGGAATATCCGCACTGCGGGGCGAGCGGGCTGAGGCTGCCGGCAATATCGCTCGGTTTCTGGCACAATTTCGGGAGCAATATGCCGATGGATAATATGAAGCGGCTGTGCTTCACGGCGTTCGACAACGGCATTACGCATTTTGACCTGGCAAATAACTACGGGCCGGAGGCGGGAAGCGCCGAAAAAAATCTCGGGATCATCCTGAAGGAGGAGCTCGGCGCCTGGCGCGACGAGCTGATCATCACCACGAAGGCAGGCTACGGGATGTGGCCGGGGCCTTACGGGGACTGGGGAAGCCGGAAATATCTTTTGGCGAGCCTCGATCAGAGCCTGAAAAGGCTGCAGCTCGATTATGTCGATATTTTCTATCACCACCGGATGGACCCGCACACGCCGCTGGAGGAGACGATGGGGGCGCTGGCGCAGGCAGTGTCGAGCGGCAAGGCGCTCTATGTCGGACTTTCCAACTATGACGGGCCGACGCTGGAGCGTGCTTCGGCGATTCTCAACGAGCTTCGCTGTCCGTTCATCGTCAATCAGAACTGCTATTCCATCTTTGACCGCACGATCGAGCGAAACGAGCTCAAGCGGACGTCGCAGAGGCTCGGCAAAGGAATCGTCGCGTTCAGTCCGCTGGCGCAGGGGATGCTTTCCGACCGCTACCTGAACGGCATTCCGGACGACAGCCGCATCCGCACGGACGGCCGTTTCCTGAAGGAATCCAGCCTGAGCGGCGGAAGGCTGAAAAAAATCCGGGCGCTGGCCGATATGGCCGCGGAGCGCGGGCAGAGTCTGGCGCAGATGGCGCTCGCCTGGATCCTGCGCGACGGGATCGTGACGAGCGTGATTGCGGGGGCTTCCAGACCGGAGCAGATATTGAATAATATCAAGGCCATTCAAAACACCAATTTTGACCCAGAGGAGCTGCGGAAGATCGATGAGATCTGCGGCTGGGACGACTGAGGGAAACGCTTTAATCAGCGTTTCCCTAAAAGAAAAGCCCCCGCGGGCACGGAAAATCCGCGCCTGCGGGGGCTTTTTGCACAGAGAATCGTTATTTGTCTGTCAGTTTTTTGATCAGCGCCTCCACATCGTCAAGGCAGGCTCCGCAGACGGTGCCGACCTGTGTCACGGCCTGAACCTCCTCGAGCGTCTTTGCTCCATTCTCTACCGCATCCATGATATCGCGGACGGTTGTTCCCATACAGGAGCAGATAATTTCGTTTTCATCCATAAAAATTTCCTCCATGCCGCAGTTGTATTGTTTTTTCTTTTCTGCATAAGTATGTCCCGAAACAGGAGACTTATTCACGGAGCCGCAAAATCAGATGTCCTCCGTTATGCTGCGGCCCGGAATTAGCCCGGAATTTCAGATACCCCCTGCTGACACGGCCCGGAATTTTGAACAAAAAGTTTATGAAATCTTCTACGCTTCCGAAGGCATGCGGAACTTTACAGGAAAGAAGAGGTTTGCTATAATAGGGCTATAAGCCCCGGTTGGATGCGTTCGGGTATTCTGTAATATCTGAATATTCTGTAATATCTGGATATTCTGTGATTCTGATAGCTTCGTACTTTCAAGGTGTCCTGTTTTTTGGTCTTGGACTGCGCCGCCCGCAATATATCCGAAAAAGTGATTGACATTTGAAGTGAAGTACGATAACATGATATCAGAACGCATGTTCGATACTGAAAACATTCGGCTGCGGTAAATATGATAATTTGGAAATCGTCTGCGAAATCTGCGAAGCTGCGCAGAGACAGCAAAGCAGGAGCATACGCGTGGCACAGACAGTACTGCGGCGGGAGTGCAGCAAAGGCCGGCGAGGGCTGCCGCGCGCCTCGGAATGCAGCGCCGGCGGATATGGCAGGACGGAAAGAAAGGAAGAAACTATGGCAAAGGAAGATAAGAAGGAAAAGGAAAAATTTGTTCCAAAGGATGATAAGATGAAAGCGCTTGAGAGCGCTCTGGCACAGATTGAAAAGCAGTACGGAAAGGGCTCAATCATGAAGCTCGGCGACAACTCGAGCCAGATGAATATCGAGACGGTGCCGACGGGATCCATCAGCCTTGACATAGCGCTTGGGCTCGGGGGAGTGCCGAAGGGGCGTGTTGTCGAGATTTACGGGCCGGAGTCGAGCGGTAAGACGACGGTCGCGCTGCACATGGTCGCGGAGGTGCAGAAGCGCGGCGGCATTGCCGGTTTCATCGATGCGGAGCATGCGCTTGATCCGGTGTACGCCAAAAATATCGGCGTCAACATTGACGAGCTGTACATATCCCAGCCGGACAACGGCGAGCAGGCGCTGGAAATCACGGAGACGATGGTCCGCTCCGGCGCGATTGATATTATTATCGTGGACTCCGTCGCGGCGCTTGTGCCGAAGGCGGAGATTGACGGGGACATGGGGGATTCCCATGTCGGTCTGCAGGCGCGGCTGATGTCCCAGGCTCTCCGAAAGCTGACCGGTATTATCAGCAAATCAAACTGCATCGTTATCTTTATCAATCAGCTGCGCGAGAAGGTGGGCGTTATGTTCGGCAATCCGGAGACGACGACGGGCGGCCGCGCACTGAAGTTCTATTCGTCGGTGCGCCTCGACGTGCGCAGGATCGATTACCTGAAAAACGGCGGCGAGAACGTCGGGAACCGCGTGCGTGTGAAGGTCGTAAAAAACAAGATTGCACCGCCGTTCAAGGAGGCGGAGTTTGATATTATGTTCGGCCAGGGGATTTCCAGGGAGGGCGATATCCTTGATCTTGCCGTGTCGGAGAATATCATCAGCAAGAGCGGGGCATGGTTTGCCTACAACGACGCCAAGATCGGGCAGGGACGCGAGAACGCAAAGCAGTACCTGAAGGATAATCCTGCCGTTATGGCGGAGGTGGAGCAGAAGGTGCGCGAGAAATTCGGCATCGGCGCGGACAAAGCAGGCGAGGAGGAAGGCGCGGCGAAGGAGACCGCCGCAGCGGAGGATAAGACGGCAAAATCCGGGCGGGGCAGAGCGAAGGCCGCGGCAGAGGCGGAAAGCTCCGATGAGCCGGAGAGCTTTTCCGAGCCTGCGCCAGCCGAGCAGGAAACCTCCGAGCCGGGTGAGCAGTAATCATGGAGCGGACCATTACGTCCATCGAGAGCTGCAAGGGCAGCCGGAAAAGAAAGGTTTATGTGAACGACGAGTTTTTGTTTTCTCTGTATCCAGCGGAATTGCGGCAGTATGAGCTGGAGGAGGGCTCCCTGCTCACGGAGGAGCTCTGGGCCGAAATCCTTCGCGACGCGCTTTTGCCCCGGGCGAAAAAGCGCGTCCTGAATCTTCTGATTGCGAAGGACCGGAGCCGGAAGGAGCTGTCTGAGCGGCTTGTGGCGGACGGCTATCCTGCAGAGACGGCGGAGGAGGCCGTGGAATATGCGGAGGCATATCACTATGTTGACGATCTGCGCTTTGCCGTCAACCTTCTCCGGTCGAGGCAGGAGGAGGAGAGCAGCAGACGGCTCTCCATGAGGCTTAACGAAAAGGGAATTTCCCGGGAGGTGATCGAGGAGGCCTTCGACACCGTGAGGGAGGAGCGCATCGAGCTGATGGGCGATGCGTTCGAGGAGGCGGAGCAGACGGCGCTGCGCCGCCAGATCCGACGGCGGACCTCAGATCCGGCGAGCCTGTCGGAGAAGGAAAGGCAGAAGCTGATGGCCGCGCTCTATGCGAGGGGCTTTCGCAGCTCCGATATCACGGCTGCGCTGCGGTGCTGATCCGTCGGATTGACTTTGAAAGACGGGAGCCCGAATTCCAATCCTGCGATACAGAATTGGAATTCGGGCTCTTTTTTTCCATTTTCTTGTGCTTTTCTTCTTGAAATCTTGACACTAATGAAATATAATATAATCGGAACAAATTTGGCTTTTCTGCTATTCTGGCAAAGGGGTCAATACAATAAAAAATGGAGGGCTGAAAATGAGTACTACAGCACAGATGTCGGCAAGGGACAGAATATCCGCATTGCTCGACGCGAACAGTTTTGTTGAAATCGGCGCTTTGGTTACAAAGAGAAACACGGATTTCAACCTTCAGGAGAAGGCGGCGCCTTCCGATGGTGTCGTTACCGGCTATGGTGTTATCCATGGCAGCCTGGTATATGTATACGCCCAGGATGTCAGTGCGATGAACGGCACCATGGGTGAGATGCACGCGAAAAAGATCACCAGACTGTACGATCTCGCGCTGAAGGTCGGCGCGCCGGTGATCGGGCTTGTGGACTGCGCGGGACTCCGCCTGCAGGAGGCGACCGACGCGCTCGCTGCGTTCGGAGAGATCTATCTGAAGCAGGCACAGGCATCCGGTGTCATTCCTCAGATTACGGCGGTGGTCGGAAGCTGCGGAGGAGGAAGCGCCGTGCTCGCGGCCA
Organism: uncultured Clostridia bacterium; assembly: GCA_947178045.1. Taxonomy (GTDB): domain Bacteria; phylum Bacillota; class Clostridia; order Lachnospirales; family Lachnospiraceae; genus RGIG4057. The sequence continues at coordinate 6,444 of CAMWWR010000021.1, read as the reverse complement.
TGAGCGATTTTGTGTTCATGGAGGAGAAAAATGCGAAGCTGTTCGTCAATGCTCCGAACACGCTTGACGGCAACAATACGAACAAGTGCGACACCGCGGCAGCGGCCTACATGGCAGGAAAGGGAGTCGCTGATTTTGTCTGCGCAGGTGAGGCGGAGCTCTTTGAGAGCATGCGTGAGCTGATGAGCGTTCTTCCTTACAACAACGCCGAGGAGGCGGCAGGGGAGACGGACACGGATGATCTGAACCGCCAGCTTGAAAATCTTGCAGGCGAGCTTTCCGATGCTGCGCTTGCGCTTGCCGATATCTCCGACAACGGCCTGTTCGTCGAGGTGAAAAAGGCTTATGCGAAGGAGATGACGACCGGCTTTATCCGCCTGAACGGAATGACGGTCGGCGCAGTTGCGAACCGCACGGCGGTGCTTGACGAGAACGGAAAGGCCGCGGAAAAATTTGAGGACAGACTGACGACGGCCGGCTGCTATAAGGCGGAGAGCTTTGTCAAGTTCTGCGATTCCTTCAATATTCCGGTGCTCACGCTGACGAATGTTTCCGGCTATGCTGCGACGGTTCCGGAGGCGGGAAGCATTGCGATCGCCGCCGCGAAGCTGACGTATGCGTTTGCGAACGCTACGGTTCCGAAGATCAATGTAATCACCGAAAAGGCTTACGGCAGCGCCTATATTACGATGAATTCGAAGCATATCGGCGCGGATCTGGTCTATGCTCTGGAGGGAGCGAAGATCGGCACGATGGACGCGGAGCTTGCCGCTCAGATCATGTATGCGGACGAGCTGAAGGGAGCCGGAGCGGCGAAGCTTATTGAGGAGAAGGCGAAGGAGTACGACGAGCTGTCCCAGAGCGCTGCGGCTGCGGCAAAGAGGGGATATGTTGATGCCATCCTCGCGCCGGAGACACTCAGACAGCATCTCCTTTACGGTTTTGAAATGTTGTTCACAAAGAGAGAGAATCAGCCGGGCAAAAAGCATGGCACGATTTAATGAGGTGGGCATTTATGAAGAAAATTAAGAGTATGGCAGGGGTCGCGTGCGGTGCGCTGTTTGCCGCGCTGTCGAATCCCCTTACAACGAAGGCTGCCGTCGAGACGGAGGAGAGAAGTCTGGGAGAGACGATGGGATATGCGCTTTTGAATACGGTGATGGGAATTGTTATCGTATTCTGTGTCCTGATTCTCATTTCCGCGCTGATCAGCCTGTTCAAGTACATCAACCGATTTGAACAGAAGATGGCGGCAAAAAATGCGGCGCCGGTTCCGGAGACGCCGTCAGTGCAGGCACCGGAGGAGGATGCCGGCGAGGAGCTTGCGGACGACCTTGAGCTGGTTGCCGTGATCACTGCCGCGATCCACGCTTATGAGGAGGCGCAGGGCAACGATATTCCCGCGGACGGCCTTGTCGTGAGAAGCATCCGCAAAGCCGGAAAATCCAGGTGGCAGAATGCCTGAGCGAGGCTTTTGGCAGTGTTTTCCGCCGGCCACGGAATTGCGGGCCGGATGTGATATTTTGATGAAAAAAGCTGATATGCCGTATGCGCGGCAGAATGGAGGAAAAAATGAAAAATTATACGATCACGGTAAATGGCAGTGTATATGATGTAACGGTGGAAGAGGCAGCGGAGGGCGCGGCTCCTGCTGCTGCAGCGCCGAAGGCGGCTCCAAAGGCAGCCCCGAAGGCAGCGGCTCCGAAGGCTCCGGCCGGCGGGCAGGGGAGCGTAAAGGTGACGGCTCCGATGCCGGGCAAGATTCTTGCCATTAAGGCGGAGAGCGGAAAGGCAGTCAAGAAGGGTGAGGCCATCATCGTGCTTGAGGCGATGAAGATGGAAAATGAGATCGTCGCTCCGCAGGACGGCACGATCGCGAGCATCAACACTTCGGTCGGTGCGAGCGTAGAGGCCGGAGAAGTGCTTGCAACCATGAACTAAGACTGTCTTCCTTGGAGGTAACCAAATGAGTTATGTAGCTGAAACGCTGGAAAACCTCGCCAATCAGACGGCGTTTGCCTCCCTCAGCTGGGGCAATGTCCTGATGATTTTTGTCGCGCTGTTTTTCCTGTATCTTGCAATCAAAAAGGGATATGAACCGCTGCTGCTGGTTCCGATCTCGTTTGGTATGCTGTTGGTTAATATGTACCCGGCCATCATGGCCACTCCTTATGTGGACGAGTTCGGGATCGAGCACGCAGGCGGTCTTCTCCACTACTTTTACCTCATGGATGAGTGGAGCATTCTGCCGTCCCTCATCTTCATGGGCGTCGGCGCGATGACCGACTTCGGCCCGCTGATCGCGAATCCGGCCAGCTTCCTGCTCGGCGCGGCGGCGCAGATCGGTATTTTCGGAGCCTATCTGATGGCGATCCTCATGGGCTTCGGCGATAAGGCGGCCGCAGCGATCTCGATCATCGGCGGTGCGGACGGTCCTACTTCGATCTTCCTTGCAGGAAAGCTCGGGCAGACGCAGTACATGGGCCCGATCGCGGTCGCGGCGTATTCCTATATGTCCCTTGTGCCGATCATTCAGCCTCCGATCATGAAGCTTCTCACAACGGAGGAGGAGCGCAAGATCAAGATGGAGCAGCTCCGTCCGGTTTCCAAGCTGGAGAAGATCCTGTTCCCGATTATCGTTACGATTATTGTCGTACTCATTCTTCCGTCCACGGCTCCGCTTGTCGGCATGCTTATGCTCGGCAATCTGTTCCGCGAGAGCGGCGTTGTTAAGCAGCTGACGGAGACGGCGTCGAACGCGCTGATGTACATCGTCGTTATCCTGCTCGGCACCTCCGTCGGCGCGACGACGAGCGCGGAGGCCTTCTTAAAGCTTGATACACTGAAAATCGTCGGACTCGGTCTGATCGCGTTTGCGCTCGGAACCGCGGCCGGTATCCTTTTCGGCAAGCTTATGTGCAAGGTAACGCACGGAAAGGTGAATCCTCTGATCGGCTCTGCCGGTGTGTCCGCGGTGCCGATGGCAGCGCGTGTGTCGCAGAAGGTCGGCGCGGAGGCAGATCCGACGAACTTCCTCCTCATGCACGCGATGGGGCCGAACGTTGCCGGCGTTATCGGTACGGCGGTTGCAGCCGGCGTATTTATGGCGATTTTCGGAGTTTAATGTGGATGCAACGGCTGTTTGCTCCGCGCAAGCTTTCAAACCTTTAAATTCTCAGATGCAATATTGCAAAAGCGCTTGCGGTATGCATGGGTATAAATAAATTTAGGAGGCAGTAAAATGGCTGAACAGGTGAAAAAACCTTTAAAAATTACGGAGACAATTTTGCGTGACGCCCATCAGTCCCTCATTGCGACGAGAATGTCGACGGAGCAGATGCTCCCGATCGTGGACAAGATGGATAAGGTCGGCTACCATGCCGTAGAGTGCTGGGGCGGCGCGACCTTTGACGCATCCCTCCGTTTCCTCAAGGAGGATCCGTGGGAGAGGCTCCGCAAGCTGCGCGCGGGCTTCAAAAATACAAAGCTCCAGATGCTGTTCCGCGGACAGAATATTCTCGGCTACAATCATTATGCGGACGACGTTGTAGAGTATTTCGTACAGAAGTCGATCGCGAACGGTATCGATATCATTCGTATCTTCGACTGCTTCAATGATCTGCGGAACCTGAAGACGGCGGTCAAGGCTGCAAATAAGGAAAAGGGGCACGCGCAGATCGCGCTGTCCTATACGCTCGGCGATGCCTACACGCTTGATTATTGGACCAATATGGCAAAGCAGATTGAGGAGATGGGCGCGGACTCGATCTGTATCAAGGATATGGCCGGGCTTCTGGTGCCGTACGAGGCGACGAAGCTTGTGCAGGCATTGAAGGCAGGAACTAAGCTTCCGATTGAGATGCACACCCACTATACGTCCGGTGTTGCTTCCATGACTTACTTAAAGTCGGTTGAGGCGGGAGCAGATATCATTGATACCGCAATGTCCCCGTTTGCGATGGGAACGAGCCAGCCGGCTACCGAGGTTATGGTGGAGACCTTCCGCGGCACGGAGTACGATACCGGGCTTGATCAGAATCTGCTTGCGGAGATCGCCGACTATTTCCGCCCGATGCAGGAGGAGGCGTTAAAGACCGGCCTTCTGAACCCGAAGGTAATGGGCGTGAATATCAAGACCCTTCTGTATCAGGTTCCGGGCGGCATGCTCTCGAACCTCGTATCCCAGCTGAAGGAGGCGCATGCCGAGGATAAGTATTATCAGGTGCTCGAGGAGATCCCGAGAGTGCGCAAGGATTTCGGCGAGCCGCCGCTTGTTACACCGTCCTCGCAGATCGTCGGCACGCAGGCCGTGCTCAATGTGCTGCAGGGTGAGCGCTACAAGATGGTGACGAAGGAGTCGAAGAAGGTGCTTGCCGGCGAGTTCGGCGAGACCGTAAAGCCGTTCAACAAAGAGGTTCAGAAGAAGTGCATCGGCGATACCGAGCCGATCACCTGCCGTCCGGCCGACCTGCTCAAGCCGCAGCTTGCGGAGTTCGAGAAGGAGATTGCCGCATGGAAGCAGCAGGATGAGGATGTATTGTCCTACGCGCTGTTCCCGCAGGTGGCGATGGAATTCTTCAAATATCGCCAGGCGCAGCAGGAGAAGGTCGATGTGACTGCGGCGGACACGGAGAATAAGGCGTATCCGGTATAAGCAGTACAATTGTTGATTATGCAGAGCAGAGAGCATGTCTTTCGGAGATGTGCTCTCTTTTTGTGTGCCCGCAAATGCGCGTGAACGCGCATGGGAAGATCGTCGCTTGCAGCGGCGCGGCGAGCAGGGAAGAAAGATACAAAAGGATATATTGTGCTTGCGTTTTTGATTTTTTATGTATATAATTAAATCAGAAGTACGAGGGAGCCGCCGATTTGCATTATTTCAGGGAAATGCTGATGAAAGGTTACAGGGAAGCCGAAGACTGAGCTGTAACGATGAAAGCTTCCCGGGAGAATGTCTGCATTTTGGAAGAAAAGAAAGAGGTTCAGGCCAATGAAAAGAAAAATGCTTTCCAGAAAACATATATTAAGAGCGGCGTGGCTTTTGTTTACGATTTTGAGCCTTATTATATGGATTCCAAGCATTGACCGCCTGATCACAAATGATTATGCGCAGATAAAAAACTATGTTTCTCTGGATGATTCCTGGAATGTCGCGATCAATGGCGAGAGCTTTGAGAATGTCATGCTGGATGATTTCTATTTTCCGGCTGTGAGCAAAGGGGACAGCATCGTCATGGAGAGGATGCTCCCGGAGGAGTGGGACGTTACACAGGGTTCGCTGCGCGTTTCCATCCGGCATTCCGCGACCAGGGTATATATTGACGACGAGCTGATTTATGAGTACGGATTTGACCGGCTGGCGGTAAATAAGACGATCGGGAGCGGCTTTCAGTTTATCAACTTCCCGTCCGAGTACCGGGGACACACACTGAAAATCTATTTTTACATAGCGGAGGACAAGGTTTTTACCAAGCTGGATTCCGTCCGGGTTTATGAGTGGGCGAGCGCCTACCGGGTGATCATGACGGAAAACAGGCTTCCGCTCTTTTTCGGCAGCTTTCTGTTCATTTTTGGAGTCGCAGTCGCTATTATGACGATGTTTGCGCTCACATTTTCCAGGAAATATCTCCGTCTGCTGTGTGTTGCAGATTTTTCCATTTGCATAGGACTGTGGACGCTGTGCTATTACCGGGTGATTATGATATACTCGATTCCTCTGTATTTCATGTCGCTGATCGAGCACATCGCCCTTTATCTGGCTCCTCTGCCGCTGATCATCTACATGCATGAGGATGTAAAGAACTTAAACCGGAAGGTATTCCGTGTGTTCTACCGGGTGCTTCTGACGTTTTATATTGTCGCGCTCAGCGTGGCAATGACGCTGCATTGGCACGACATTGTTCATCTGGCTGCGATACTGCCGTATATGATAATACTGATGGTGATCTGCCTCCTGTTTTTCTTCGTTGTTATTCTGGTCAGCTTTAAGGAGAACAGGGCAGCCAATCGTCTCTATCTCGCGGGAACACTGATTCTTGTCTGCTGCCTTGCCTACGATCTGATCGGCTACGGCAGTGAGCGCTATTATGCCAAAGCCTCCCTTCTGAATGCAAGGGGAGTGTCCCTGATCGGCGTCATGGCTTTTATCTTCAGCCTGTCCTTTTCCTTCTATCTTGAGCTGACCCAGAAGCTGATGCAGGAGACGGAGAGGAATTCCCTGATCAAGAGCGCCTACACCGATGAGCTGACGCAGCTGAGCAACCGGCGCTGCTGTATGGAATATATGAACAGGCTTCGGGAGAAAAAGAATTCTGATTATACAATTCTGTGCTTTGATTTAAATAATTTGAAGATTATCAATGATACCTGGGGGCATGCAAAGGGTGATCTGCTGATCAAAAGCGCTGCCGACGTGCTTGCGGAGACCTTTGCGGAGCACGGTGT
>CAMWWR010000020.1 GCA_947178045.1 uncultured Clostridia bacterium | reverse complement strand
GATCTATGCGATGTCGGTCGCGGAAAATATTTATCCGCCGTTCGGGGAGGGAGATGCCGGGAGGGTGGCGGAGGCTTTGGACTTCTGCGGAATGACAGGGCGCGTCGGCGCGCTTCCGGCGGGCATTTATTCCGCGGTGACGAGGGAATTCGACGACGGCGGTGTATGCTTTTCCGGTGGGGAGGAGCAGAGGCTCGCGCTTGCGCGGGCGTATGCGGCCCGCAGGCCCATACTGCTTCTTGACGAGCCGACCGGCAATCTGGACGCGCAGACGGAGCAGGAGATCGACGGCAGGCTCCGGCGGCTCGGAGCCGAAATAAAAGAGCAGCAGACGCCGGCAGAGCGGGAACAGGACGGCAGGACGGTTATTCTGGTGACGCATCGGCTGCGCACCGCGCAGTCGGCCGAGCTGGTGTACTGCTTTGAGAAGGGGCGGCTCGTGGAATCCGGGACGCCGCAGGAGCTGGAGCGGGCGGGAGGGAAATACTGTGCGATGCTCCGGCAGGAACAGGAAAATAAAAAAAGCGGAGGCAGCGGGAGCAGAAAGCCAAAAGAAAGGCGGGGAGATAATTGGAAGAAGAAAACAAAATCAAGGCGGCAGAAATATTGGGAAAGGACAGGACAAAACCGGCGCTTGCAATAAGGCGCGCGTCGGCGGAGGATATTCCGGAGCTTAGCCGTCTGCTGTATCAGGTGCACAGGGTGCACTCGGACGGCAGGCCGGATCTGTTCCGCGCAGGGGAGAAAAAATATACGGACGGCGAGCTGGAGGAGATTCTTGCGGACGGGACAAGACCGGTCTTTGTCGGTGTGCTGGACGAGAGGGTGGCGGGCTACGCGTTCTGTGTTTTTCAGCAGCAGAGCGGCCGGTCGATGACGGATATCCGGACGCTCTATATTGACGATCTCTGTGTGGACGAAGGGCTGCGCGGAGGAGGGATCGGGGAGCGGCTGTACCGGCATGTACTGGACTTTGCCGCGGAAAACGGCTGCTACAATGTCACGCTCAACGTCTGGGCGTGCAATCCGGCCGCGCTGCGCTTCTATGAAAAGTGCGGGTTGTCGGTGCAGAAGATCGGCATGGAGCAGCTTCTGACAGCATCCCGCCGGTAGGCGGAAGGGGTCAGCCCAACAATTTTGTAGAAAATACGGTTAAAATAGCTGATATTGTTGTACCCGCAGAGGGAGGCAATCTCAGTTATTTTTTTGTCGGTCCGCGTCAGATACTCGCAGCTCTTTATCACGCGTACCCGGTTCAGCCAGGCAAAGGGCGTGAGACCGGTATGCGCCCGGAAGCTGTGACAGAAATAGCTCTCGCTGAGCCCGGCCGATTTTGCGAGCGCGGACAGGGAGAGCGGCTCGCTGTAATGTGCGCCGATATAGTCCATGCTCCGCTGCAGGGCGGCGCCGAGACCGTCGTTTTTCAGCTCCGCAAAAACGCGGGAAAAGCAGTTGTTGTACAGCTCCTGCCAGCAAATCAGAAGCATGCCGAGGATGGAGAGCTCGCAGGTGTCCGGATCCGTCCGGATAAATTCAAAAAAGCGCGGCAGCAGGGCCAGCAGGACGGCATTTTCGGGGGCGGAGAAGATCGGATAGACAAAGCCCGAATTTCGGCTGCCCGGCAGGGAAATATCGGCACGGCAGCCGGACGGCAGACTTTCCTCCAGATATTCCCGCGAAAAGACAAGGGCGAAGTGGTCGCAGGGGGCATCCGGACTGCCGTCCCGCTGCGCACTGTGGATGAGGTTCGGCGGCAGAAAAATCCCCTCGCCGCTCTTCAGGGGAATAACCCGGTTTTCCACGGAAAACAGAATGTTCCCCTGCCTCAGATAGAACAGCTCCAGCTCCGGATGGCAGTGCAAATAGAGCGCGTTCCTCTCTCCGGACTCCAGCACTGTATGATGCAGGGAAAACGGGCGGGAGCCGGTTCGGTGTACAATATTTTCAACGGGAAGAGAATCCTTGGCGCGCTTCATCTGAGAGCCTCCGTTTTTGTTTCATTTTCTGTTCTTTGCCTGACTATTTTGCTTCACTGAGAAATCCTGTTTCTTTACCTTAGCATGAATCGCAATATAGTGCAAGAACTTTGCAAAAAAGTGCAGGCATTGCCATGGAAAAAGCAGTACAATACAAGAGGAAAGACGAAACGGGAATCCGGGGCAAAACGGAAATTCATAAAGAAGGAGAAGAAGGCTTATGGGAAAAATCACATTGGAGGAGAACAGGCTTGTATTTGAGCGACGGGACGAGCTGACCGTGCTGGAGGCTTACGGACCGGACTGCATCCGCTGCCGCTCCACAAAAAACGCGAGGATTTCGGAGGAAAGCTGGACGCTGTTCGCGCCGAAGGAAGGGGCGGTCTGCACGGTTTCCGGCGATGAGAGCAATGCGGTATTGACCAACGGGAGAATTTCCGTCAGGGTGGAGGCGGGAAATCCGTGGTACGGCGGGATCGTTACCTTTTACCGCGACGGCGTGCAGATTTTGCACACGAAATTCGAGGGGGAATATACCGGGCGCAACGTTCACACCGAGGGCGACCATTACCAGATCAAGGTGATTTTTGACGCCAATCCGGGCGAGCATCTCTACGGGCTCGGACAGGAGCAGGAGGATTTTTTTGACCGCAAGGGCTGCACCTGCAATCTGCTGCACTATAATACGAAATCCGCAGTGCCGGTGCTCTGCTCCTCGCTCGGCTACGGATTTTTCTGGAACAACCCTGCGCCGGGCCGCTGCGAGACGACAAACAACCATACGATGTGGGTGGCGGACAGCGCGTATCAGGCGGATTATCTCGTCTATGCCGGGGAGACGCCGGCGGACATTCTGAAAAAATACTGTGATCTGACCGGCTATGCTCCACATTTTCCGGAGTGGGCGGCGGGCTTCTGGCAGAGCAGGCTGCGCTACGAGAGCCAGGACGAGGTACTTTCCGTGGCGCGCGAGTATAAGCGCAGGGGGATTCCGCTTGCGGCGATCGTGATTGACTATTTTCACTGGACGGAGCAGGGCGAGTGGAAATTCGACCCGAAATACTGGCCGGACCCGGAGGGAATGTGCCGTGAATTGAAGGAGATGGGCATAGAGCCGGTGGTTTCGATCTGGCCGACGATCAATCCGCACAGCGAAAATTATTATGAGATGAACGAGGCGAACCTGCTTGTGCGCACGGAGAACGGGCAGTACGGCATTTTTGATTTTTATGGGCAGCAGACCTTTATCGACGTGACGCACCCGAAAACCGGCCCGTTTGTGTGGGATAAGGTGAAGCGTCATTATTACGATAAGGGGATCCACAATTTCTGGCTGGACGAGGCCGAGCCGGAGGTGCACCCGCAGCAGTTTTCCAACCTGAAATTTTACGCGGGCAACGGCGCGCAGACGGCGATGATCTACCCGTACTATTACAGCAAAATGTTTTACGAGGGCTTAAAGGAGGCGGGGGAGGAGGACATTATTCTGCTCACAAGGGCGGCCTGGCCGGGCACGCAGAAATTCGGCTCCCTTGTCTGGAACGGGGATATTATGTCCTCCTTCGAGGCGCTGCGCATGAGTGTCAAGACCGGGCTTTCCATGGCGATGAGCGGCATCCCGTGGTGGAACAGCGATATTGGCGGCTTTATCGGCGCCGATATCGAGAGCGACTATTTTAAGGAGCTGGTGGTGCGCTGGGCGCAGTTCGGCGTGTTCTGCCCGGTGATGCGCCTGCACGGCTCGAGGCGGCGGACCAGGGATCAGGAGGAGCGCCATCCGGGTATTCTGGAGCGGAGCGGCGGCGCGAACGAGTTGTGGAGCTTCGGCGAGGAGAATTATGCTATTTTAAAGAAGCTGGTCGAGCTGCGCGAGCGGCTGCGCCCGTATATCTGCGCCTGCATGGAGCTTGCACAGCGGGAGGGGTTTCCGATCATGCGCCCGATGTTCCTGGAGTTTTACAGGGATGAGGTCTGCTATACGCTGGACGATCAGTACATGTTCGGAGGGGATATCCTGTTCGCGCCGATTACGGAGCAGGGGCAGACGAGCCGGAGAGTCTACCTTCCGGAGGGACGCTGGCAGGATGTAAACAGCAAAGAGATATATTCCGGAGGACAGTGGCTGACCTGCGAGGCGCCGGTTGATACCTTTATCGCATTTGTGAAGGAGGACAGCGATGTGGCGGCCGCGTTCGAGCAGCTGTAGAGAAGGAAAAAAGAACAGCGAAAGGGAAAAGCTTGAAAACAGGTAAAAAAGCAGCGATGGGGAAAAGTGTGAAAGCAAGCTTTCAAACTACTTATTAAAGCAGTATTGCGAGTGAGCTCGCGATATGCAAGGGGGAAAAACATGAATTATCTTAAGGTCTACACAAAGAAGGCGGAGGGGGACGAATATCCGAATTCGTTCGCGAACAGTGTGCATTTTGCGCTCTGTGCGGCGGACGGGAGGACGGAGGAGCTGAATCAGGGCTGCGGCATCTTGTACGCCCGCGCAAAAATCCGGCCGGACGATACGCTGATGGAGCGCGGCGTTCAGAAACCGGTGATTTTTAAGCAAGGTGGGGAATACGGAATTCTCGCTCAGTATGTCGATGCGGAGGGAAATCCGCTGGAGCCGGATACGCTGCTTCTGTGGAGAACGGCCGATTTTATTGACTTTACGGAGCAGCAGGAGGTCGCGCGGGCAGATTATGCCGCGCTCTTTGAGGCGGGCGGCGAATGTGCGGAGCTTTCGGACGGTCTGTGTGAGAAAATCCGCGCGCGCTGGCTCCCGCTGTTTAGCGTAAGCGTCGAATATCCGCGTGGGCTTTCGGTGAAAAGCGCCAAGGAGCTTTCGGCGGTGAAGGCGCGGGTGATCTATTCGGACGGCTCCGCGGATGAGAAGAGGATTTTCTGGAACGAGGAGGATATCCGGGCGTTAGAGCCGGGCAGGGCCGGCAGGGTGCGCGGGAGGATCCGCGCGGTAGCGCCGGAGTTTCCGCTTGCCGTAGGGTATGCGGATCCGGTGATTTTTCCGTGGAAGGGCGCGTGGTATTTTCTCGCGACCAACGATAATGTGAACGATATCGGGATGTTTGTCCGCAGGGCAGACACGGTTGCCGGGCTGTTCGCGCCAGAGACAGAGGAGCACTGCATTCTCGCGCAGAATCGGGAAAAGGGGCTGGTGCAGACGTTCTGGGCGCCGGAATTCCATGTGATCGGCGGCTCGCTCTACATCATTTTTGCGGTGAGCGGTGAAGCATGGGGGCCGCAGTGCCATTTTATGAGGCTGAAGGAGGGCGGCGAGATCATCTGCGCCGAGGACTGGGAGGACCCGGTGAGGGTGATAAAAAAGGACGGCAGGCCGCTTGCGCAGGACGGAATTACGCTCGATATGACCTGGGTTCGGTCGGGGGAGCGCGGTTATCTGGTGTGGTCGTACCGCCGCGGCATCGGAACGCCGGCCGACACCGGCTCCATGCTCTGGATCGCTCAGGCGGACGAGGCGAGGCCGTGGGTGCTCACTTCCTCGCCGGTGCTGCTGTCAAGGCCGCTGTACGGCTGGGAGAATACAAGGGGAACGATCAATAATGAGGGTCCTTATGCGCTGTATGCAAACGGCAGAATCTATCTTGCCTACTCCGGCGGCGATGCGTGCGGTTATTCCTACGCGGTGGGCTATCTGACGGCGCAGGACGGAGCCGATCTTCTGCAGACCGCATCCTGGCGCAAGCTGCCGTCCCCGATGCTTCGCTCCACCTTTGTAGAAGGGATTCAGGGGCCGGGGCACAATTCGTTTTTCCGGGATGAGGACGGAAGCCTTATGATCGCCTATCATGCGCAGGAGCGGGGGAAATACAACTGCCGCTGCAGTACATACCACCGGGTGCATTTTTCCGCGGACGGCCTGCCGATGCTCAATGTGGCGGGGGAGCGGGATGTGGCCGGAGCGCTTGCAGAGGTGGAGGCAAAGGTAGCGCCTGCCGAAGAAGCCGATTGAAAAATCCATTGCATTCCGGCAGGAAACAGGCTATCATATCATCATGGAATCAGACCATCATAAACGGGAAAAACGCGGGAAAACGCCGCAGATATGAGGAGGCTTGGAAATGAGCAATTTTTACGCATTGACCTCTCCGGAGGTAACAGAGCTGGAACGAAAAAATCAGGAGGAGGTGCGCCGCCTTGCGGCGGAATGCATGGTGCTGCTGAAGAACGACGGCGCGCTTCCGCTTGCGGCGGGGAGCAGGATCGCATTGTACGGAGCAGGGGCGAGGCATACCATCAAGGGGGGCACCGGCTCGGGGGACGTAAATACGCGGGAGATCGTGAATATCGAGCAGGGGCTTGAGGCCGCGGGCTTTGCGGTGACGTCGGGCAGGTGGCTGGACGCTTACGACAGACTGTACGAGCAGACGCAGAAGGATTATCTGACAAAGATCCGCGAGGAGGCGGGAGGACGTCCGGAGAAGATGATCGGCCTGATGTTCGAGCATCCGTTTTTTGAGCCGGATACGCCGGAAATCACGGAGGCGGATGTGGCGGAATCCGGCACGGACACGGCGGTCTTTGTCATTACGCGCAACTCCGGCGAGGGGAAGGACCGCATTGACCGCAGAGGAGATTACCGGCTTACAGAGGGCGAGGAGAGGGCTGTCCGTTTTCTTGCCGGACATTATAAAAGGTGTATTGTCCTGCTCAATGTCGGAGGCGTGATCGATCTGTCCGTGCTGGATGGCATCCAGGGGGTGAACGCGGTGCTTTTGACCGGGCAGCCGGGAAATATCGGAGGATACGCCATCGCCGATGCGCTGGCGGGGACGGGCGTGCCGTCGGGAAAGCTGACCGATACCTGGGCGAAGCAGTATTCCGATTATCCGTCCTCGGCAGAGTTCGGCCAGAACAACGGAAATGTGGACGACGAATACTATAAGGATGGCATCTATGTCGGATACCGCTATTTCGACACGTTCGGCGTGGAGCCGGAATACTGCTTCGGTTACGGCTTGAGCTACACCACCTTCGCGCTGCGCCCGATAAGCGTCTCGGCGGAGGGCGGCAGGCTCACGGTGTCGGCGGAGGTCGAGAATACCGGCGCAAAGCACGCGGGGCGCGAGGTCGTGCAGGTCTATGTTTCGGCGCTCGGCGGCGAGCTGGAAAAGCCGTATCAGGAGCTAACGGGCTTCGCAAAGACAAAGCTGCTGCTGCCGGGGGAGAAGGAGACGGTGCGGATCACGTTCGATGCAGCGGATATGGCATCCTACGATGTGCGGGATGCGGCGTGGAAGCTGGAGGCGGGCAAGTATATTATCCGCGTCGGCAGCAGCTCGCGCAACACGGCTGTGGCAGCGACCGTCAGCCTTGCGGAGACGGTGGTGACGGAACAGCTGAAAAATCTGTTTGCACTCGACACAGCGATGGAGGAGTTCTCCGCAAATGGCGAGGGAGCGGACAAGCATCGCCTGCTCCCGGTACAGGAGGACAGCGTCAGAATCCGTGTGGATGAGATCGCACAGCTCACGCTCGATCCGGCGGATATTCCGACGCACACGGCGGTCTATGATCCGGAGCGCCCGGCTCTCGCGGACCGCCGCGAGGGGGAGAGAATTACTCTTGGCGATGTAAAGAACGGCAGGGCGACGCTTTCCGAGCTTGTCGCACAGCTGACGGCAGAGGAGCTTGCGGCTCTCTGCGTCGGCCGGTTCGGCGATTTGCACGCGCAGTCCGGCATGATCGGCTCCTCCTCTGCGGCGGTGCCGGGGGCTGCTGCGGACACGATATCGACCCTGATCGAAAGCCGCGGGATCCCGAATATGATTCTCGCGGACGGACCTGCGGGTCTGCGCCTGCACCCGCATTTCAAGGCGACGCCGGAGGGAAGGCTGCTGCCGGGCGGCGAGGTTTTCGGCCTGGACTGCAGGCCGTTTCCGGCGGACACCCCGGCGGACGCGGTCGATTATTACCAGTACTGTACGGCGATTCCGATCGCCTGCACGCTGGCGCAGTCCTGGGATATGGAGCTGCTTGAGCAAATGGGGCACATCGTCGGCGCTGAAATGAAACAGTTCCATGTACATTTCTGGCTGGCCCCGGGCATGAACATCCATCGGAATCCGCTGTGCGGGCGCAATTTTGAGTATTATTCCGAGGAGCCGGTGCTCTCCGGAAAATGTGCTGCCGCCATGACGCGCGGCGTGCAGTCTTATCCGGGTCAGGGGACGACGATCAAGCATTTTGCGGGCAACAATCTCGAGAACAACCGCCAGTTCAACAATTCGCATATCGGTGAGCGGGCGATGCGAGAGATCTATCTGAAAGGCTTTGAGATCGCAGTGAAGGAGTCGCAGCCGTACTCGATCATGACCTCGTACAATCTCATCAACGGGACGCATGCGGCCAACCATTATGAGCTGATCCAGAATGTAGCGCGCGACGAGTGGGGCTTTGAGGGCGTTGTGATGACGGACTGGTTCACGACGCAGGACACGTCGTGGGGCGTGAAGAAGGCGTATCCGCACTCGTCGGCTGTGCAGTGCATCCGCGTCGGCAACGACCTGATTATGCCGGGCTGCGAGCAGAATGTAAAGGATATTCTCGCGGCGCTTACGAAGGGCGAGGAAATCACGCTCGCGGATCTGCAGTTCTGCGCGATGAATATTTTAAAGATTGCGGCGAGGATTGACTGACCGGCGGCGCTGCGGTTCTGAGGGCATCTGCGCGCCGGATCGGGAGGAAACAGGGGACGGGGTGAGCCGGGCCAGGGCGCAATGTGTGCATGCGCTGCTGCCCCGGGGAGCTGTCCGGGCAGGAAAAACGAACAGGTGCCGGCTAAAGGGTACAATGCGCGTGCTGCCCGGAGGAATGCTCTCCGACAGATTCCAATTCGAAAAACAATTTTGTGCACTATTGACAAAGAAGTAACTGTTGAGTATACTAAAAAATAAGTTAGCGGCTGCCTAACTACGAGTAGCCGCATTTTTTATAAACAGAGGTTAGTAATATCTAACTTATGTTAGCTACACAAAAGCAAGGTCGCGATGAAGGATTACAAATATTATCTGCCATCTGCAGTCGGTCAGATGGGAAAGGAGAAAGCATGTCCGAGGAAAAGAGAAAATTTTTGGAGATCGTAGATTTGAAGAAGGGGTTCGGCAGCGGGGAGACCCGTCAGGAGGTGCTGCGGGGAATGAGCTTTTCCGTTGCGAAGGGAGAATTCTGCGTGCTTCTGGGACCCTCCGGCTCGGGAAAGTCCACGCTGCTCAACATAATCGGCGGGATAGACAACGCGGATTCCGGGTACATATCGATCAACGGCGACCAGCTGGAGGCCATGGATGAAAAGAAGCTGACGCTGTACCGCAGAAGACATCTGGGATATGTCTTTCAGATGTATAATCTGATCGGAAATCTGAACGTGAAGGAAAATATTGAGGTCGGGGCATACCTGTCGGACGCTTCGCTTGATATCGATGAGCTTCTGCATACGTTGGGCCTCTATGAGCACAGATACAAGCTTCCGAATCAGCTCTCCGGCGGACAGCAGCAGCGTGTCTCCATCGGCCGCGCGATCGTCAAAAATCCGGATATTTTGCTCTGCGATGAGCCGACGGGCGCGCTGGATTACAGCACGTCGAAGGAAATACTGAAGCTGATCGAGGAGGTCAATGTAAAATACGGAAACACCGTCATTATGGTCACGCATAACGAGGCGATCCGAATGATGGCAGATCATGTGATCCGGCTCCGCGACGGGGTTGTCCGGCAGAACGAGATCAATGCGGACAAAATTCCGGCGGTAATGCTGGAGTGGTAGAGCGCAAAGAGCCTGTAATATGTGTGAACAGCGTTGGCAGCTGCCCGCCGGGAAGGGCAGAGGGAGATGGATATGAAAGAGGAAGGAATAAGAAAAACCGGGAAAAAGGTGAGAAATCCGTTGATAAAGAGGATTTTAAGGGAGCTTGCGGGCGACTGGAGAAAGTATCTTGTAGTAAGTCTGTTCATGATTCTTACGATCGGCTTTGTATCCGGAATGTATGTTGCAAATGAAAGCATGAGGAAGGCAGTGGATAAGAGCAGGTCGGAAAATAAGCTGGAGAGCGGGCATTTTGAGCTGAGCCGCAGGGCGGAGGAAGCGCTGTTTTCCGCGCTTTTGTCAGAGGAGGCCGCAGTTCCCGTAAGGCTGTATGAAAATTTTTACCGGAACGAGGAGGAGGATCACGATAACGACGGCGCGGCCGACGGAACGATCCGGGTGTATGCAAAAACGGAGGAGATCAATCTGGCCTGTCTGATAGAGGGAAGCGTTCCGGAGACGGAGGAGGAAATTGCAATCGACCGCATGCATGCGGACAATGTCGGGGTTGTGGTCGGGGATACGATCACGGTCGGCGGACAGAGCTTCCGGGTGGTCGGCCTGATCGCTTATGTGAATTATTCCTCCCTTCATGAAAAGAGTACGGATATTGTCTTTGATGCTCTCAAATTTGACGTGGCGATGGTGACGGAGAGAGGCTTTGACCGCCTGAGCAGGTCCGTCCATTATGTGTATGCATGGCAGTATGCGGAGGAGCCCGCGGATGAGAAGGAGGAAAAAAAGCGTTCGGATGATTTTCTGAAAGCGCTTCTTGCGCAGACGATTGCGGGCGGCAATAAGCTCGAGGATTATATTCCGCGGTACGCGAACCCGGCGATCAACTTCGCGCCGGATGATATGGGCTCCGACGAGGCGATGGGCGGCGTTCTCCTGTATATTCTGATCGTCATTATCGCATTTATCTTTGCCGTTACGATCAGCAGCACGATCGCGGGGGAGGCACAGGTGATCGGCACGCTTCGCGCCTCCGGGTACAGCAGGGGGGAGCTGACCCGGCATTATCTTTCCATGCCGGTTATTGTTACACTGGCCGCGGCAGTCATCGGAAATATTCTCGGGTATACCGTATTCAAAAATGTGGTGGTATCCATGTACTATAACAGCTACAGCCTGCCTACCTATCAAACGATATGGAATCCCGAAGCTTTTATCCGGACGACGCTGGTTCCGGCAGCGCTGATGCTGGTCGTAAATTTTGCCGTGATCAGCAAAATGCTGCGGCACACGCCCCTGCAGTTTCTGCGGCATGATCTGAAGAAAACGAAGCGCAAAAGGGCCGTGCGCCTCCCGGGCCTGGGATTTTTCGGCAGATTCCGCCTGCGCATCATGCTTCAGAATATTCCAAATTATTTCATTCTCCTTGCCGGCATTTTCTTTATTATGGTAATGCTTGCAATGGCGGTGGGAATGCCCGATACGCTTCGGTTTTACAAA
>CAMWWR010000019.1 GCA_947178045.1 uncultured Clostridia bacterium | reverse complement strand
AAGTCTGATTAGCCATTGTGGGAGAAGCTGACCCACTCTGGGGAAGAAGCCGTTCGGCTGTGAGGGAGAAGCCGGCCATAGGGAAGAAGCTGCTCAACCGTGAAGTGGAAGCTGGTCGGCCGTTGAGGGAAAAGCAGAGCAGGCATGAGGGAAAAATGACTGGTTTCCGGGGAAAATCGAGTGAATTGTATCAACAAATTGCATGGAATTTTTACATTTCTATTGACCTGTCCGGTAAAACAGTATAAAATTTATATGTTGTATGTTGGTGTTTTTGTAGCTTATTATTAAGCTTCGCCTACATAGAATGAAAATTTAATAAGGAGGAATTCCTGTGGACGATGTAGTGAAAATCGTAATCGCGGTTGTTGTCACTGCACTCGTGGTCGCATTTGTCACCGCTAAGATCGCGATCTCCTACCATACGAAGCTTGTCGAGGCAAAAATTGGCAATGCGGACGAAAAGGCGAGAGAGATTATTGATGAGGCGTTAAAAACGGCGGAGGCAAAGAAGAAGGAGGCACTTCTCGAGGCAAAGGAAGAGTCCATCCGGACGAAGAATGAGCTGGAGAAGGAAGCCAAGGACCGCAGGGCAGAGGTGCAGCGTTACGAGAAGCGGGTCCTCTCCAAGGAGGAGGCTGTGGACCGCAAGCTGGAGTCTCTGGAAAAGAAGGAATCGAAGCTGGTTGTGCGCGAGCAGGAGATGGAGAAGCTTCGCCGTGAGGTGGAGGATTCCCATGCAAAGCAGGTTGCAGAGCTGGAGAAGATTTCTGGATTGACCTCCGAACAAGCTAAGGAATATCTTATTAAAACTGTTGAAGATGAAGTGAAACATGAAACTGCAGTACTCGTAAAGGAGATGGAGAGCAGGGCAAGGGAAGAGGTCGATAAGAAAGCGAGAGATCTCGTTGTCACCGCAATCCAGAAATGTGCTGCAGACCACGTTGCCGAATCTACGATTTCTGTTGTCCAGCTGCCGAACGATGAGATGAAGGGCCGGATTATCGGGCGTGAGGGTCGAAATATCCGCACGATCGAGACGCTGACCGGGGTTGATCTCATCATCGACGATACGCCGGAGGCTGTGATTCTCTCAAGCTTTGACCCGATCCGCAGGGAGGTGGCCAGAATCGCTCTCGAAAAGCTGATCGTGGACGGGCGGATCCATCCGGCCCGGATCGAGGAGATGGTGGAGAAGGCGCAGAAGGAAGTTGAGATGATGATCCGCGAGGAGGGCGAGGCCGCGACGCTGGAGGTCGGCGTGCACGGCATCCATCCGGAGCTGATCCGGCTTCTGGGAAAGATGAAGTTCAGGACAAGCTATGGACAGAATGCGCTGAAGCATTCCATCGAGGTGGCGATTCTTTCCGGTCTTCTGGCCGGCGAGATCGGTGTGGACGTCAGGACCGCAAAGCGTGCCGGACTGCTGCATGATATCGGAAAATCGGTCGACCACGAGATGGAGGGCACCCATGTTCAGATCGGTGTCGATTTGTGCCGCAAGTACAAGGAGTCCCCGGTCGTCATCAACGCGGTGGAGGCCCATCACGGCGATGTTGAGTTTCAGTCCCTGATCGCATGTATCGTCCAGGCGGCAGATACGATATCCGCTGCAAGGCCGGGTGCGAGAAGAGAGACCCTGGAAACATATACCAACAGATTGAATCAGTTAGAAGATATTGCGAACGGCTTTAAGGGTGTTGATAAATCCTTTGCAATTTCCGCGGGCCGGGAGGTTCGCGTTATGGTAGTGCCGGATCAGATCAGCGATGACGATATGGTGCTGCTTGCAAGAGATTTGTCAAAGAAGATCGAGGATGAGTTAGAATATCCTGGTCAGATTAAGGTCAATGTAATCCGCGAGTCCAGAGTGACAGATTACGCAAAATGAAAGCGGGGGGCGAGAGCCCCCTGTTTTTATGCGCAGGGGGCGAATGTGCATGAATGCACATAGGAATTTTGCTGCTGAAACAGCACGTTCCCGCGCGGGTGAGCAGGGAAGAAAGACCCTCCCCCTGTTCGATATGCGCATGCCGGGCAGCGGCGAAAAGTGTTCCTCTACTCAATCATACAATTCACACATGTAAATATTCACAAAATCTAACCGCATTTCATTGTGCAATACATACAAAACGGCTAATGTGAAACTGGTAAATCCTTATAAAAACGTTTTTATCTATTGCCAAATAGGCAAAATGATGATATATTATAGCTGTAAAAACGTTTTTCTGATATAAAATGCACAAAACCGGAGAGGAGACAGGAAATGGAGGCACCGGTGAGCAGCCGGAAAAACGGAACAGGCCGCTGAATGCGGCTATGTTAATTGTGCAAGGTGACACACAGGAACGGAGGTATGTATGAAAAAATCAAAGAAGGCATTAGGATTAATGCTCACAGCATGCATGACGGCATCCATGTTTGCAGGGTGCGGCGGCGGAAGCGAAGATCCGGAGGGTACGCCAAAGCCGACGTCGGCGACAAATCCGGGCACAAATGAGGGGGATACCGACAACAAGGGCACGACGAAGGAGCCGCTGTACAAGTCGCTCGATCCGAACGTATCCGGTTCCATCGATATCATGGTATGGTCCGGCGACAGCGTTTACTACGAGGATCTTGGCAAGAAGAACTGGGACGCATCCGAGATCACGACCCAGAACGTTGCGGCGGTGTACGCGATGGCAAAGGAATTCAACAGGATGTACCCGAACGTAAAAATCAACCTCTGGGCAAAGACGGATGATCCGAACGGCAACGACACGACCTGGGCGCAGGAGATGGAGAATTTCCGCGCGGAGCACGGTAAGTACCCGGATATCTACGCATCCAACGACCTGATCGGCGACACGAGCAAGGGTCTTGTGGCAGATCTCTCCGTATTCTCGGATGATGTGCTTTACCAGTCCTTCAACAAGTCAGTTATGAGCACAATGTCCTACTACGGCTTCCAGGCAGGTCTTCCTCAGTTCATCCAGCCATGGGGCGTTTATGTGAACAAGGAGCTGGCGGAGACGAACAACATCGAGGTGCCGAGCCCGCAGTGGACGATCGATGAGTACACGGAATTCGTAAATTCTGCGGACGGAACAAACTTCTGGGGCTCTGTGGACACGCCGCTCAGCTTTATCGCGACCGGGGTGAACACGATCAACTCCCAGATGGCAAATTACTCCGGCACGGGCGACCGCGTCAATATTGCTTCCTCGGAAGTGAGCGATCTGCTTTCCTATATCCCGAAGTGGGCGAACTCGGCCATCTGGGTTCAGAACGGCATCGGAAATATTGCCAGCGAGATTATGGATGACGGCTGGTGGTGGAGCCACCGTTTCTTCTGCCGCAACTACTGCCTGACCAACGACGGCGATCCGTGGATGATGGGCGCGGCAGCGGTAGCAAAGAATGCAGACGGCACCTATCCGGTCAATGCAGTAGAATCGAATGACTGGGATATCTATCCGAGACCGAGCACTGCGTACAAGGGCAATACGGTCGGTATCTGTGTTGACCCGATGGCGATTCACAATTACGCGATGGATGACAACAATCCGGAGTGGAGTGATGCGGAGAAGGCAAAGCTTGAGCTTGCTTACGCGTTCGGTTCCTTCTGGTGCGGCGCAACCGAGTCCATGCAGGTGAGAGCGCAGCAGCAGTACAGCGATAACGGCACCTTAAGAACCGCGTTAAACGATTCCTTCCCGCTTGTAACGGGCGACGCTTTTGACGCTCAGATGAAGATCTGGTACTCGACCGATACGCACGCAAGATTCGCGGATGCGAAGCTGATGCCGGGCTTCCACTACATCGTAGAGCTCTGGGGCAAGGGACAGTTCTGGGATATTTCCGACAAGTGCTATCCGTACAAGATTATGGAGGACGGAGAGCAGAAGGACTGCCTGTATGAGTGGCTGAACGCAACACAGGAGGCAGTGGCAGGAGTCGGCACGGCGAACGCAAGCTGGCTTGACAATGTAAAGGCAAGACTTTCCGACTGGAACACGGCGATCAACGCGCGCTTTGTCACCGCGGAAACCGAGTTGAAGAAGGGCTTAAAGGAATACTACGGATTAACGGATGCGGATTTCAAATAAATCCTCCAGGGACTTTACAAACCGTCCCGTCAGTGGGAACGGGAAGAGCTTATGATTTTCGTGCAGGGGAAGACGGGGGCGGCCAGCCCCCTGCTTCCCCTTACAAAAAAGTGATGATAAAAACGATTTTATGATAGATTGGCTTTGGGCGCTCATGTGGCGCAGAAGGAGTTGGGTATGAGCAAAAAAAAGAAAGCTTTCATATTACTGCTCGTCCTGGTAATCGTGGTGGGAGCCGGTATTCTGCTGTTTCATCGGGACAATGCAGAATATGTGGAAGCCACGGAAAAGGGCGAGGTGAAATGGGCGTATGAGCTTCTTTCGGGCGCCCTGTCGTCTTCCGATGTCATGTACTGTGACTATCTGGAATATGCAAAGGAGGAGAACGGAACCGGAAGCTGTACGGACGGGGCCGGGGAAACGCGGGTGCTTGACTACAGGCAGAGCACGGAATATACCGTGTATGCCGAGAAGGCGGGCTGGTATTACATACAGCTGGAATATATGCCGGTCGGGAGCACCCTTTCGGATTTTTCCGCGGATGTGAAAATCAACGGGGAACAGGCTTACTATGAAATGAAAACAATTGCGCTGCCGCTTTCCTGGCAGGATGAGACAAAAAACTTTCCGAAGGACGGCTACGGGGATGAATCCGCCCCGCAGCAAAAAAGAGCGGACGGGTGGCAGACGACATTTTTATATAACAACACATATTCTTCGGCATTGCCGTTAAAATTCCCGCTCACGGCGGGGGAGAACAGGATTCAGATCACCAATGTCTCCTCGGACGGGCTCGGGCTTGGGGCGCTGACCATCATGCAGCCGGATCTTGGGATTCCTTCCTACGAGGAATACAGGGGACAGCATTCCGGGGAGCTGGTCGCGGGCATACAGAAGGTGAATGCGACCGAATATACGGGCAAGAATTCGACGCAGGCGATTTTGCAGTATGAGAACAATCCGGTACTGACGCCGCACAGCAACAAATACAAGGTATTGAACACCCTGAACTGGACGGAGGCGGGAACGCAGGTGGAATATGAGTTCACCGCGCCGCAGACGGGCTATTACCAGCTTGCCTTCCACTATAAGAATAACAAAAATGAATTTGACGCGTTTGAGACACTGCGCATTGACGGAGAGATCCCGTTTACGGAATGCATCAGCTACTGTTTTGCTCCGACCGGTTCGTCTTGGACAAACGGGGTGCTTTCGGGGAAAGATGGGGAGCCGTACTGGTTCTATCTCACCGAAGGAACGCACACGCTCTCGCTCAGGGCGGAGAACGAGCCGGTCAACCGCGCATGGCGCTATGCGAGGCTGATTTCCGAGCATGTTTCTCAGTTTGCGCTTGAGATCACGAAGGTGACGGGCTCGGAGCTGGATAAGAACCGCACCTGGCGCATGACGCGCTATATTCCGGAGATCGCGGATTATTTAAAGGCTTATGAGATCCTGATCAACGAGATCCGCTACAGCATTCAGGACTACACGCCGACCGGCATCAACGGCGCGCTTCTGTCGGATTTTGACAAGGCAATGCAGTTTATTGAAAACATGGCGGAATACCCGGATGAGATCGCGCTCTACACGAACGACCTGACGGGAAGAGACAATTCCGTGCTCGCGGCATTGAGCAATTTTACCTCCGAAATCTTAAAGCAGGATTTCACGCTTGACATGATTTATGTCTACGGGAATGAGAAGCTTCCGGCGGCGAAGCCGGGACTCCTGAGAACAGCCGGAAACTGGTTCGGCACGCTTGTCAATTCCTTTACGACGAACAAATACGCCGCGAAGGATGTGGAGGACGACGTGCTGACCGTGTGGGTGAACCGCGCCGTGACCCACGTCGATCTGCTGCAGAAGCTTGTCGATACGGATTTTACGCCGAAAACCGGCATTAAGGTGAAGGTTTCTATTATGCCGGACGCCAACAAGCTGACGCTCTCGGTGGCGGCGGACCAGACGCCGGATGTCGCGCTCGGCTTAAGCTCGTTCATGCCGTTTGACCTTGCGAGCCGCGGGGCGCTCTACGATATGACGCAGTTTGACGATTTCTGGGAGGTGGCGAACCGTTTCGTTGCGGGGGCGTTCGTGCCTTATGTGTACAACGAGGGAGTTTATGCGATCCCGGAGACGCTGGATTTCAACGCACTGATTTACCGGACGGATATTTTTGAGGCCCTCGGTCTGTCCGTGCCGGACACCTGGCAGGACGTGATCGGGATTTTGCCGGAGCTGCAGCGCTACGGTATGAATTTTTACCACAATATTTCCTCCGGCGTGGGCTACAAATGGTTTTACCAGACAACACCGCTGATTTTCCAGAACGGCGGCAGGCTTTACACCGAGGACGGCCTTCGCACGGCGCTTGACGAGCCGAACGCGGTGAAGGGAATGCAGGCGCTCGGTAATCTTTTCATTGCCTACTCGCTCGACACGCAGGTCAACTCGTTTTTCAACTCGTTCCGCTATTCGATCCTGCCGGTGGGCATCGTCACCTCGGCGGATTACATCCTCTTTAAAAACGGCGCGCCGGAGCTGGAGGGGCAGTGGGCGCTCGCCAATTATCCGGGCACGGTGCAGGAGGACGGAAGCATCAACCGCTACTATGTGGCAAACGGTACGGGCGGGATTATTTTTAAGGCGACTGACAAGGCGGAAGCCGCATGGAGGTTCTTAAAATGGTGGACGGAGCACGACACGCAGGTAACCTACACCTACACCTTAAGCTCGACCTACGGCAAGGAATTTTTCTGGCTGCCTTCCAACCTTGAGGCGCTTTCCGACGCGCCGATCGACCAGGTGGATAAGGAAGTTATCATGGAGCAGGTAAAATGGCTGCGCGATGTGCCGAGAACTCCGGGACAGTATTTGCTTGAGCGCTCGATCTCGGATATCTGGAATACGATGGTGCTCGACGGAACCTCGGCCCAGGTGGCGGTCGATGAGAAGGTCATCGCGATCAACCGCGAGATCAAAAAGAAAATGACAGAGCTCGGCTATTATGATGAGGACGGCAATCTTTTAACACCTTATGTGCTGCGCGACATCGACTGGATTCAGGAAATGATGGAAAAAGGAAAGGAGGGGGCAAAATGAAAGCTCAGACAAATGAATTGACTCGGACGAAAGACAAGGAAAAACCGTCCCGGCCGAAAAAGAGTCTGTTTCATACCGAGGGCTTTAAGGGCGGCGTTTTGCTCCTGCCTTACGGCATTGTGTTTTCCATGTTCATCCTGGTGCCGGTCATCATCGCCATCGGGCTGTCCTTCACCTACTATGATGTCATCAACAAACCGGATTTTACGGGGCTGTTAAATTATATCACGCTCTTTACGCAGGATGAGGTATTTCTGAAATATGTCCTTCCGAACACGCTGCTGTACGCGCTTGTTGTAGGTCCCGGCGGTTACGCCCTGTCCTTCCTGCTCGCGTGGATGCTGGCGCAGATTCAGGCGATCCCGCGCACGATTATCGCGCTTGCCATCTACACGCCGTCCATGCTGGGCCAGGTCTTTATCGGCGTAATCTGGAAGACCATCTTTTCGGGCGATCAGAGAGGTATCATCAACAATCTGCTGATGAAGCTGGACATCATCGACCAGCCGATCCAGTTCCTTTTGACGAAGGACTACTTTATGGAAATCATGATTTTCGTCTCGCTGTGGTCGGCGATGGGTATCGGTTTTTTGGCAATGATTTCCGGTATTTTAAATATCAACGACGAGCTTTATGAGGCGGCCTATGTGGACGGCATGCGCAACCGCTTCCAGGAGATTTTTTACATCACCATCCCGTCCATGAAGCCGCAGATGCTCTTCGGCGCGGTTATGGCGATTGTAAACGCCTTCAACATGGGCTGGATCGGCGTGACGCTCTCCGGGGCGAACCCGACGCCCGAATACTCCGGGCAGCTCATCACGAACCACATTGACGATTACGGCTTTATCCGCTACGAGATGGGCTACGCGGCCGCGGTATCCGTTGTGCTGCTGCTCGTTGTCTATCTGTTCAACAAGGTAGCGCAGAAGCTCTTCAGCGAAGATTAGTGGAGGCCATTATGAAGCAGGGAAAAAGAAGAAAGAAGAGCCGCTTCGCGGGCTCAAGGATCAATCCGAAGGGATTTTCATCGGGGCAGGTAAAGTTTTACTGCATCCTGCTGCCGCTGTCCATCTTCATGATTATCCCGGTTATTTATATTATCAACCAGGCGTTTAAGCCGCTCGGCGAGCTGTTTGCCTTCCCGCCGACCATCATTGCAAAGAACCCGACCCTGAAGAATTTTAAGGATCTTTTTGAGCTGTCGGGAACGACGGGCGTGCCGATGTCAAGATATCTGCTGAACTCGCTGATCGTAACGATTTTAACCGTAATACTGAACCTTGTAATCACGGTCACGGCGGCATACGTCTTTTCCAAGAAGAAATTTAAGGGAAATAAGGCGCTTTTCGGCTTAAACCAGCTGGCCCTGATGTTCGTGCCGACGGCGGTGGCAGTGCCGCGCTATATCGTGATTGTAAAAATGGGCATGATCGATACCTGGTGGGCGCATATCCTGCCGTTGATTGCGATGCCGGTCGGACTTTTCCTCGTAAAGCAGTTCGTGGATCAGATTCCGGACGCGCTGATCGAGGCGGCGGTCATGGACGGGGCGAACGATGTGACGATTATTTTCAAGGTCATTATCCCGCTGACCAGGCCGGCGCTCGCGACCTCGGTCGTGCTGACCTTCCAGCAGGTGTGGGGCGCGGTGGAGGCCTCGAACAATTTCATCACCGACGATTCGATGCGCACGCTTGCCTTTTACCTGAACTCGATTGCGACGAACAACACGGTCGCGGCGCAGGGCATGGTGGCGGCGGCCTCGGTCATCCTGTTTTTGCCTACACTGATTATTTTTATCTGCATGCAGTCGCAAGTTATGAACACGATGAGCCATTCGGGAATCAAGTAGGAGGGGAGGGCGAATATGAAAAAACGAAGAATCAAAACGAGCCTGGCTTTACTGGCTGCCGCCCTGCTCTCAGGCCTTTATCCGACTGCCGGGGTGTTTGCCTCGCAGGCAACCAGCTATACCTACACGCTCGATGACAACGATGAGTTTGTGCGGACGCAGGACGCCTATCTCCCGGAGCGCACAATCACGGATCTGGGTCTTAAGACGCCGCAGGATCTCTTTGTCGATAAAGAGAATATGCTCTATATCGCGGACAGCGGCAACCGCAGAATCGTCAAGTACAATATCTATGAGGGGCGGGTGGAAGCGATCCTGAATCACGACGGCTTCACCAACCCGAGGGGCATTTTTGTTACAGAGGAGGGTGATCTTTATGTGGCGGACACCGGGGCGAAAACCGTGTTCCGTTTTTCGAGGGCTTTTGAGCTGAAAGAAGCCTTTGAAAAGCCGGATACCCCGCTGTTTTCCGACACGAATTTTGAGCCGAACAAGATCGCGGTCGATAAAAGCGGCAATATGTACATTATCGGCGAGGGCGTGTACAGTGGTGTTATCCAGCTCTCGCACACGGGCGATTTCCTTGGATATTTTACCGTAAACAAATCGAAGGTCAGCTTTTCGGAGGCTCTGCAGCGCCTGATTTTTTCCAGGGCGCAGCTCGAAAACATGCTCGACGTTGTGCCGACAACCTTCTCCAATGTGTTCCTGGATGATTCCGGCATCGTCTACACGACGACGATGGGAGATTTCCGCAACGCGGTAAAAAAGCACAATACCTCCGGCGGCAATATGTTTAAGAGCACCGTATACAGCGTCAGTTCCAATATCGCGGATGTCTATGTGGACGCGCAGGGCATCATCTATTCCTGCGATACGAACGGCATGATCGACGTGCATTCGCCGAGCGGTGAGCTTATTTTCTCCTTTGGCTCCAATCAGAGCAATATGGATGTGGCGGGCCTTTATTCCTCCCTGCCGACGGTGGCGGTGGATGTGGACGGAAATGTTTGGACGGCGGACGGCGACAAGGGGTATCTTACCTCCTTCCGCCCGACCGATTACGCGCAGATGGTCTATGAGGCGATGGCGCTCTACGAACAGGGGCTTTACGAGGAATCCATGACCAAATGGAACGAGGTACTGCGCCTGAACCAGATGTCCGTGCTCGCGCACGACGGCGTCGGAAAAGCGTACTTCCATGCGGGGCTCTATGCGGAGGCAATGGAGCATTTCAAGGTGGCGGGCGACCGTCCCTACTACTCCGAGGCCTTCTGGGAGGTGCGCAACGAAAAAATCCAGAAAGTGCTTCCGGTGGTGTTCATCCTTGTGGTTGTGCTCTTTATCGCGATAAAGGTGGTTTCCTTCCTTGACCGCAAAAACCGCAGGATCAGGCACGCGAAGGAGGCATTCTCGCAGCGGATCGCGAAGCTTCCGGTCTTAAGGGATCTGCAGTTTGCGAAAAAGATTTCCCGCTCGCCTTCAAATATGTATTATGAGATACGCAGACACCGGGCGGGAAGCGTATGGGGCGCGACCGCAATCTATGCCATTTTCTTTATCGTTTACATGCTTTACCAGACAAAGAAGGGCTTTATCTACCAGTATGTGGCGGTGGAGGATATGGACATCGGCGGCATCGTCGTCGGCTTTTTCGTCCTGCTTTTGCTCTTTATTTTCTGCAACTGGCTGGTGACCTCCATCACGGACGGTGACGGGACACTGGCGCAGGTGTACATGATACCGGCCTACGGATCGCTGCCGCTTCTGGTGATGCTGGCGCTGATTACGATATGCTCCTACGGCATGACCTACAATGAATCCTTCCTGCTCACGCTGATGCTGCTTGTGGGCGCGGCCTGGTCGATCATCCTGATTTTCCTCGGATTTCTGACCGTCCACGACTATTCCGGGAAGGAGACTGTAAAAAGTATTTTTCTGACCGTCATTTTCATGATTATCGCGGCGGTCATGGTATTGATCGTTATGATAATGTGCGAGGATCTGTACGAATTCCTCTACACAGTAGGACAGGAGGTGCTGCGCAATGTCTGGAACCGGTAAAAAGAAAAAAATAGTGGCGGCGGTTCTTTCGGCCGGCCTGCTCCTCGGAGTGTCCACGGCGGCTTACGCAAAAACCTACCTCCCGACAGGCAGAGATACGAAACTGCCGCCGGATAAGGTGACTTATGATATCGTAAAGCTTGACGCGTACCAGCTGCTGTACGAGACGGACACGATGCGCTACTATTACCGCGAGGACCGCGACATTATTGCGATCGAGGATAAGAGGAGCGGCTATGTCTGGAAGACCGGCGCGGACGTCGCGTTTTCCGCCGACCTGACCGCTGCCGTAAACGCGGCGTCGACACCGGAGGAGAAGGAAGCCGCGGCGGAGCCGAAGGAAGCGAGCATGAACACGACGTATGTCGGAATTGCCAATTCTCTTGTC
This sequence comes from uncultured Clostridia bacterium, assembly GCA_947178045.1. Taxonomy (GTDB): domain Bacteria; phylum Bacillota; class Clostridia; order Lachnospirales; family Lachnospiraceae; genus RGIG4057. The sequence goes on along the minus strand of CAMWWR010000019.1, from coordinate 15 downwards.
ACGGTGGAATATTAC
>CAMWWR010000018.1 GCA_947178045.1 uncultured Clostridia bacterium | reverse complement strand
CCTGGTGGATTCAGACCCGGAGGAGAAGGAGACCGCGGAGGCGGAATACATCGCGGATCAGGCAGAAGAGCTGGCCGGGAGCATGAGGGAGGATGATTACCGGGCGCAGGCGTCGGAGCGCTTTAAGGTGGCGGGCTGTAATCTGCAGCGGCTGGCGCGCGCGCTGGAGCGCATCAAGGCGGGCCGGGAGCAAAGAGAGACGGCAAATGCCGCTTTTCTGGAAAAAAAGCGGACGGAGCGGGAGGCGATTGAAAAGACGGCCCGGAGGATTCTGAGCGACCAGCCCGCGGCGGCGTATCTGGCGGACCTGTTTGCGCGGGCGGATATCCCGGTGACGGAGGCGAAGCTCCGGGAGCTCGCCGGGGCCGCAGAGCGGGGAATCGAGGCGGTCGGCGCGCTGGACGGCGCGGCGGGGGCGTATCTGATCAGCAACCGGCTGGAGCCGAGCATTCAAAATCTGTACAGGGCCGTGCACAGCGGCAGCAGCCGCAGGGAGCAGCCTCTGCCGGAGCAGGTATGGGAGGAGCTGCGTCCTTCCGCCGAGGCCGTGGTGCGGCAGGCGGGGCTGGAGCCGGACGGAGCCGCGATGGAAAACGCGAGATGGCTGCTGGAGAACGAGCTTCCGCTGACGGCGGAAAACCTGGCGTACAAGGAGGAGCTTGACCGGCTTTCCGACCTCGCCAAAATGGCGGCGGACGGAGCCCGCGGGAGCGCGCAGGCAGTGTCTGAGCTGGTAAGCACGGTTCTGGAGCGCGCCGTGGAGGCGATGCAGAACGGCCTTCCGGCGGAGCAGGCACAGCTTGCGCAGGGCGGCGCGGCCGCCGTGGAAACGCGGACGGCGGAGCAGGCAAGGGCGGCATTTGCGCGGATTCTTCCGGAGACGGTCGACGCCGCGGCGGCACGGCTGCGCGCGGACGGCGGCAGGCAGGAGCTCTCCCTCGATTTTCTTCAGAGGGTGCAGCGCGAGCTTTCCGGGCGGTCCGCCGGGGCGGCCTACACGGATGTGGCGGCGCGGCGGCAGCTCGCGGAGATTCAGCTGAAGCTGACAACGGAGGCCGGCGTTCGCCTGATGAAGCAGGGCATCCGCCTGGATACCGCCGGACTGGGAGAAATTGTCGAGGGCCTGCGGGATCTGGAGCAGGAATATTACCGCCGGCTGTACGAGGAGGCCGGGGGCCGGATCGACGGGGACACACAGGCTGATCTGGCACTGCTGCGCGAGACGGACACGGCGGTGGAGGAGCTGAGAACAGCGCCGGCGCAGGTGCTCTCCGTGACCTTTTTCACGAGGACGACGGAGACGGTGCACAGCCTGCACGAGACCGGAAACCGGCTCGAGGAACAGTACCGCAGGGCGGAGGAGAGCTACGAGGCGCTTATGACAAAGCCGCGCGCGGATATGGGGGATTCCATCCAGACGGCGTTCCGCAATGTGGACGAGAGGCTGGCGGCCATGGGGCTGGAGGCGACGGAGGCAAACCGGCGCGCCGTGCGCATGCTGTCCTACAATCAGCTCGAGCTGACGGAGGAAAATCTGGCGGCGATGAAGCAGTACGACGCGCAGGTGCAGGACATGCTGGAGAGCATGAATCCGGCCGCGTGCGCGAGAATGATACAGCGTGGCATCAACCCGCTCGACATGCCGCTGCCGGAGCTGAGCAGGACGCTGAGGCAGCTGCGCGACGAGGAGGGCGCTTCCACGGACGAAAAATTCAGCAGCTATCTCGTGAAGCTGGACGCGAAAAAAGAGCTGAGCAGCGAGGAGAGGGAGGCCTATATCGGGATTTACCGGCTGCTCCACCAGGTCGCGCGGACGGACGGCGCGGCTGTCGGAGCGCTGGCCGGCTCGGGGCGGGAACTGACGCTTTCCGGGCTGCTCTCCGCCGTGCGCACCCGCAGAAAGGGCGGTGTGGACGCGTCGGTGGACGACGAGTTCGGCGGGGCGGAAGCAGTTTCCCGCGGCGGAAAGAGCATTTTGGAGCAGATCGAGGCCGCCTATCAGCAGACGATGGCCGAGAGGGCGGAGCGGGAGCTCACCCCGGAGGCGCTGGCCGCGGCCGGGGGGCCGCAGGAGGCGCTGGAGCTGACGCCGGAGCAGCTTGCGGAGCGGCTTGCGCAGGCGCGCGGGTCGGAGGCGTGCGAGGCCGAGGCGGAGCAGTATGCGCAGACGATGCTCGGCGAGCTTGTGCAGACCGCGTCGGGCAGCGCGGCCGAGCAGGCGTTTCTGGCCGCATACCGGGAGGAACAGAGTATGGATTCGATCCGGGCGGCGAGGGAGCTTTTGTCGGGACGGAGCGTGTACAGGACGCTGAAGAGCCTGGCAGAGAGGTACGGCGCTGCGTTCGACGAGCCGACGGACGGGCTGGATTCGATGGAAAATTCGGAAAAAATGCGGTCGGCGGTTGAGAATTGGAACGAAACGGCCGATAAAATGATTGATCGGATTTTCGGGAATACGGCGCTCACCGGGGAGGACAGCATGCAGCTGCTCGCGATGCGCGGGGCGATCCGCCTTGCGGGAAGCCTCGCGGGGAAGGAATTTTACGAAATACCGCTGTCTGCGGAGCGCGGTTTCGTAAAGCTGAATCTCACGGTGATGCATTCCGGCGGGGAGAAGGGCAGTGCGTCCATCCGCATGGCCGGGGAGGGCGAGGATGCCGTCTTTGAGCTCAGACTGGAGGGAAAACAGCTGAACTGCTATGCGTCCAGCGCCTCCGCACAGGAGCTTGACCGTATTCGCGGCAGAGAAGAGGAATTGCAGAAGGCCCTGAAGGAGCAGGGCTTTGAGATAACCCACTGGAATTACGGGTTGAAGACCAGGTCAGCTGATACTGCGGCCCAATGGGGCGGGGCGGCGCGGGAAACTGCGGCGGACAGCGCGGGAGCAGACAGGACACGGACGGATGATTTGTACCTGGCGGCAAAGACTATTATCAAAGGAATCGTAACGGAAAGGACAGGTGCAGAGCATGAGAATTAACCACAATATTGCAGCGCTGAAGGCGAGCAATTCACTCGGAAAGACAAACAGCATGCTGGATAAGAGCCTTGAAAGGCTTTCCTCCGGCTACCGGATCAACCGGGCGGCGGACGACGCCGCGGGCATGGCGATTTCGCAGAAGATGAAGACGCAGATCGCCGGGCTGGAGCAGGCGAGCCGCAACGCGGCGGACGGCATTTCCGTTATTCAGACGGCCGAGGGAGCACTCCACGAGGTGGAGGCGATGCTGCAGCGCATGAGGGAGCTTTCCGTTCAGGCGGCCAACGGCACGAACACGGGTGACGACCGGGCGGCGATCCAGCGCGAGATCAACCAGCTCAATCAGGAGATCGACCGCATTTCTACCACGACGGAATTCAATACGAAGACGCTGCTCAACGGAAATGTTGACTGCCAGTCCTATTCGAGCAATAACGCGGTGTCGCTGATCTCGCTCTCGGATTCCGTGGAGAATAAGGATTATGCGATCACCGTCACACAGGACGCCAGACAGGCGGTGCTGGCCGGACTGCAGCTCGGCAGTGCGGACGAGGTGATCGAGGAGAGCGGAAAGATCAATATCAACGGCACCGAGATTTATATCAAGGCCGGGGACACGATGGGAGAGTTTTATGAGAAGCTCCGCAGCGCGTGCGACACGATGAATATCCAGGCGTTTGTCGGCGCGGCGGGCGCGGATCCGGATGATCCGTCTCAGATCGCGGGCTACACTCAGCAGAACATGGCGGACGGCGGCGAGCTGATTCTTGTCAGCAAGGCCTACGGTTCCGATCAGAAGATTGAAATCTACTGTGACAGCGAGGAGCTGCGCCAGCTGTTCGGCGGCATCAGCGAGGATGGAGCGAAGGCGACCGGCGTGGACGCAGTCGCGGAGCTCGGCGAGTCCGGCTTCAACCGGACGGCAACGATTTCGGCGAAGGGCAACGTCGTTACCGTCACGGATCTGGACGGTTTCGAGATGAAATTCGAGGTAATGCCGGGAACCGCCCAGACGAGCTTTACGGACGCCACGATAGACGGCGGCGAGGCGGATGTCGGAGGCGGCAACGAGACGGAGGTCACGATTACTGTGCTTTCTGCGGGACCGATGGACCTGCAGATCGGGGCGAACGAGGGACAGACCATGGAGGTGCGCATACCGAAGGTCGATACGAAGACGCTCGGCGTCGATATCCTCAATGTCTGCACGCAGGACGGCGCTTCGCAGGCGATTTCCCTCTGCGATGCGGCAATCTATCAGGTTTCGTCCGTCCGCGCGAAGCTCGGTGCCTACCAGAACCGTCTCGACCATGCGATTGCGAATCTGGATGTCTCCGCCGAAAATATTACCGAGGCGCTGTCGCGCATCGAGGATGTCGATATGGCGTCGGAGATGACGACCTTCACGCAGAAGAACGTTCTGTCACAGGCCGGCACGTCGATGCTGGCGCAGGCGAACGAGCGCCCGCAGACGGTTCTTTCGCTGCTGCAGGGCTGATGCGTCCGGGAGGCGGACGGCCTTTCGTAAGCCGGTGCGATGAAGCCGGCGGCCGGGCGGCAATGTTTCGGAGCGGGAAATGGAGATTTGCATGGACAGGGATAAATTGCAGGAATTTACGCGCCGTGTGACACAGGCATCGCGCACGGAGCTGATTGTGATCATGTACGATGTCATTCTGGAGGATACGGCGGCAGCCAGAAGAGCTCTCGAGCGGGACGACACGGCGGAGTACGAGCGGGAGCTGAAGCATGCCGGGCGGTTTGTAAACGAGCTGATGGGCGCGCTTGATTACCGGTACGGGATTTCTAGGGAGCTCCTCAGTCTGTATTCCTACCTGAATAAAACGCTGATCCGGGCGAGGATGTGCCGGGAGATCGTGCTGCTGGAGACGGCCGATGCAATGGTGCAGAAGCTGAGGGATGCGTTTGCTCAGGTGAGCGAGCAGGATACCTCGGGGCCAATGATGCGCAATACCGAGCAGGTGTATGTGGGGCTGACCTACGGCAGAGGAAGTCTGAACGAGTCGTATCTTGACCCGAGCGGGGCGAAGCGCGGGTTTATGGCGTGAAACCGGCAGGGTGGGGAGTATTCCCGCCCTGCTTTTTTTGTCCTTTTGTCGTTCCTTTCGGTTGCTTTATTCTTGCCTTGCGGCGGCAAACGTGATAAAATATAGGAACAGGCGACAGTGCCGTGTTTTACCATTGAGGATGGGCGAAAGCCGGAAAGAGGGTATCGGATTATGGAATTAAAGGACTTTATGGATGTGAAGCTGCTGCAGGATATTCAAAACCAGTTTTCGGATGCGACCGGCCTGGCTGCGATTGCGGTGGACAACAACGGAAATTATCTGACAGAGGGCAGTAATTTTACCGATTTCTGTATGAGATATACAAGGGGGAGCAGAGAGGGACTTCGGCGCTGTGTAAAGTGTGATAATGAGTGCAAGGGCACCTATCGTTGCCATGCGGGACTGATGGATTTTTCCGTGGATATCGTTGTCAACAATGAGAAGCTCGGTGCGATGATCGGCGGGCAGGTGCTTCCGGAAGCGCCGGACGAGGAAAAATTTGCGGCGATTGCGCGCGAGCTCGGAATTTCGGAGAGAGAATACATAAATGCGGTAAAAAAGGTTCCGATCCGGCCGGAGAAATCCATCTATGCCGCGTCAAAGCTGCTGGAGTTCATTATAAATTATGTGGTCAATTTTGAGTATATGAAGAATAAGGACGCAAGGCGCACAAAGGTGATGGAGGAGGAGCTTGGCGACGCGACGACCATGGTCGGCTCCATCTACGAGAAGACGAAGGCTCTCGAGAAGATTGCTTCGAAGCAGAATATTCTGGCGCTGAACGCCTCCATTGAGGCCGGGCGTGCAGGTACGATGGGCGCGGGCTTTGCGGTGGTCGCTTCGCAGATGGGCGAGCTGTCCAAGCAGTCCGGCGTTCTCTACAAGGATATTCAGCAGCTTGCATCGGATATTTACTCGTCGGTGCAGAAGATGAACGAGAGCAGATAATCGGATAGAAGCACGATCAGAGGGCATGACCGGAAAACATGGCCGAAGTGAGAGCCGGGCATGCAGGGACAGAGCGGACGGAAGGTATGGCCGGGACATGACCGGAATGACAGCTGAGTGTGCAGAAGCAAAGAAGACAGAATATGCGGCCGGAAAGCATTGGCCGGAGCGCGCACAGGGAAAAGGAGGCGGAGCATGACGGAAATCAGCGAAGAGGCGAGAAAAAAGATCAGGGAGCTGGAAACGGACAATCGAAAGCTGGAGGCATGTCTTGAGCCCCTTTATATGGAGATTGGCAGGCACTATTACGAGAAGACGGCGGACTACGAGGCCGGAATGCAGGAGGCGGCGGCCAAGCTGGACGCGCTGCGCCAGCAAATCCACGTCAACGAGAAAAATATTCTGCGTCTGAAGGGCTTTCGGCTGTGTCCGAACTGTGAGTGCATCGTGGAGGAGGACGCGGTGTTCTGCGGTCAGTGCGGCACGCGTGCGGTGGCGGTGCCGGAGGCGGACGAGGACAATGTGATTTGCGAACGCTGCGGCGCAAAAAATAAAAGAGACAGGAAATTCTGCGGAATCTGCGGGCAGAAGCTTGAGGAAGAGGCTTCTGCGGTTTCCCGGGAGGAGTCGGCGCAGGCAGAACAGCTTCCGGATACGGCACAGAATCCGGAAGGGGAGCCGGAGCCGGCAGAGGCTTCTGCAGAACCCCGGCCTGCAACGGTGAGCTGCCCGCAGTGCGGGACGCAGCTCCCGGCGGACGCGGTATTCTGCGGAGAGTGCGGCGTGAAGTTAAGGGAATGCTGATGAAATCAGCGCTTCCTTAAAAAATGCAACAGCGGGCGAAGCCGGTAAAAGAACGAAAAGAGAAAGTCCGGATCACCGAAGGCGGGAGATTTTGGAAGGGAACGGAGAAAGCCGTTCCCTTCTTTGATTTATGCCGCTAAAGCGGAGCAGCAGCGGCGCAGCGGGCAGGAAAAAAGAGCCCTCCCTGCTCGATTGTACGGAGCCTGATTGGCTTCCTATGGAATATTTTATATTTTTTTAAATAAGCAAAATTTGGTTGACAATTTTACGATTTTTTTATTTCCGCATTGAAAAAAGTTGTTGACATTGCACAAGGTATCGTATATGATAAAGGCATGAATCGACGAAAATCTAAAACATTTTAGAAATTCGTATATTTCAGGATGGAGGATGTGTATATGAAAAGAAAGGTATTAGCAACGTTATGTGCGGCAGTCATGACGGTGAGCGCTGTTTCCGTAGCGGCTCCGGAACCGGTAAAGGCTGCACCTGCGCCGCTTGTGTCCTTTGATTTTGAGGACGGATTCGGCGACATGACGCCGGCCGCAAAGGGAGAGACGGCTGCGCCGGTGATCGTGGCAAATGATGTGAAGGGCAATGCGGTACAGCTTGAGTTCGGCGGTCATGCCGCTGCAGAGAGCTACACCACCTTTGCAAACCCGTTTGCGGGAAAAGAGCTTTCCGCAGCTACAATTTCTCTGTGGGTAAATATTCCGGAGACGGCTCCGTTTTGGGAGTGGGATTCTCTGATCGGTTTTTCCGATTTTGACGCTGTCAATGACCCGGACGGACCTGGAGCGCGGCTGACGCTTGAGGCAAGGCCGTATCTTTGCTGGAATGCAGGCGGGGCGGACAACTGGATTGACCTGAAAACCAAGAACCTGGCTTTTGCCGACGGTGATAAGGCTGTTTATAATAATCTTGGAAAGTGGCAGCACTATGCCGTTGTTATCACACCGGAGGGACAGACCCTGTATGTCAACGGCGAGGCGGTTACGGAGACCGAGGTGAACAACGGAGAAGGTCTCGACAATGCGTCGCTTCTGACCTTCCTCTCCTCGGAGAACACCAACGCGTATCTCGGACTCGGCTCCTTCTGGGGCAGTCAGGGCGCGCTGCTTGACGATATTGCATTTTACGATGCAGCCCTGACCGCAGACGAGATCAAGGAAGCGGCGGGTATCGCGGATGTTCTTGCGGCACAGCCGGCGATTGAGCTGCCGCCTGTAGTAGTGGTGGAGCCGGTTGTGAAGATTGATCTGTCCACAATTACCGCAGCCGTACCAGCGGGCTATACCGCGTACTACAAGTTTGACGGCAATATGAAGGATGAGGTTACCGGCCAGGAAGGTGTCACGGTCGGCCTGAAGTACTGCGATCCTGAGTTTGTTCCTACCTCCTATGATACGGGCGTAAAGGGCCAGGCCCTGGTATTTGACGGCCTCGGCGGAGCGAAGCTGCCGGTCGGCCCGACAAGCAAGCAGTACACCATCTCTTCCAACTGGTATATTGCAAAGGCGGTTAGGTATTCGCCGACGATCTTCCTCACCAATCTGTACGACAACGGCATTCTCCGCGGAGAGGATACGGACGCACAGTGGATCAGCATTTCGCCGCTCGGCTGGAGAGAGAACATTGCGGACGGTCCGATGATATGGTCGAGAAATGTTCCGGGTGACAAGGCATGGAACGACTGTACGCGTGACGGAAACGAAAGCATTACAACAGGACAGTGGTACAATATTACGGTTGTTGCTGATGCGGATTCCGCGACGATTTATGTTGACGGTACGCTGGTTACGACCGGACCGATTGCTGATATCATCGACAATACGACGGCGTTGTATCTCGGCGTAAACAACTGGGATACACCGTTCAACGGCCTGGTTGACAATCTGTACGTTTATGATCGCTGCCTGTCGGCTGACGAGGTGGCAAGCCTTGCGAAGGAGTCCCTGACGGTAGAAGCGCCGGTAGTTGAGCCGGATCCGACTGAGCCTCCGGCAGAGCCGACAACCGCACCGGAACCGACCAAAGCACCGGATCCGACGACTGCTCCGGAAGTGACCAAAGCACCGGAACCGACCACTGCTCCGGCATCTACGGATAAGGCGAACGAGAGCAGCAACACCGGCCTCATTGTCGGCATCGTGATCGCGGTTGTCGTTGTGGCAGGCGGAGCGGTAGCCTTCGTAATGAGCAAGAAAAAGAAATAATCAGCGAAGTACTGCGGAGCAAATAGCCTCCGGAAATAAGAAATAAAAGGCGAAAAAGCCGAGAAATCAGCGAAGCCGAAAAAACGGGAAAGCTGAGAGAATAAGAAAATGAAGAAGCACCCTGCGGACTGTTGTTTGAATGGCTTGCAGGGTGCTTTTTGATGCGCAGGAATTTGCATTTTCTTAAAGCTTCTGAATCATCAGATGAATGATCTCCCGGTCGGTTTCCTTCATTCCCTCGCGTGCGAGCTCGCCGACATTGCGGATCGTGTTCTCCACCCCCTTGGTGACGATGCCGTCACCGTCGCGGAACTGGCTGCCGTGCAGATACATCTGCATCCCGAGCAGTCCGGCCTCCACGGCGGAGGCAATCTTGGCCGCGCAGCTTGCTTTCGCCCCGTCGCAGATCACGCCGGAATTGATGGCCACGGCGTTCACAATGGTGTGAGAAATTTCGCGGCAGCGCCCGCCATACAGGTAGGTGATACCGGCCCCCGCGCCGCAGCCTGCGCTTGTTGCGCCGCAGTAGGCGGACAGCCGGCCGATCCCTGTTTTCAGATGGATGGTGACGAGGTTTGAGACGATCAGGGCGCGGTAGAGTGTTTCCTCTGAAACGCCAAGCTCCTTTGCATAAACGATGACCGGCAGGGAGGCGGTCATGCCCTGATTGCCGCTGCCGGAATTGATGACAACCGGAAGCTCGCAGCCGTTCATGCGCGCGTCGGAGCCGGCCGCCGCCATCGCCTTGGCGCGGTTCTGCACGCTGTCTCCGTAGGAGCGGAGCAGAATACGGCCGATCTCGGCCCCGTAACTGTTCCGCAGCCCTTCCTCGGCGATGGCGGTATTGTATTCGATCTGGCGCGTGATGATATCGCGCACGCGGGACAGCTCCACCTCGTCCGCGAAATTGACGATCTGCTCGACCGAGAGCAGGCTGCGGTCAGCTCCGGCGCAGGTGCGCGCACTGTCTGAGACAGAGGCGGAATCGGGATGAGCATCTTCCGAAGAAGAACCGGAGCCGGAATGCGCGGCATCTGCCGAAGAACCGGAGACCATGTGCGGATCGTCCGTGGAATCGTTGTAGCCGGTATCGAGCAGAGCTTCTCCGTCCCTCTCGATGCGCACAATGTTCGTGTGGTGTCCTGCGATTCGGCAGGCGGCGGAATGCTCTCCCGCGCGGACGCGCACCTCGATATCAAATACGCAGTTCGAATTGGACTCGGTCACGGTACACGGCACTTTTTCCAAAAACTGCGCAATATCCGCGATCTGCTCCGGCGATACCTCCGCGATCACCTCCAGCTTTTTTTCGGCATTTCCGGCGACAATTCCCGCCGCCACGGAGGCGGCAAGTCCCCTCAGTCCTCCGGTGTGCGGCACCACAACGCTCTTTACGTTTTTAACAATATTTCCGCTGACGGCGAGCGCGACCCTGTCTGGCATCCGGCCGAGCGCATCGCGCGCGGACGCCGCGGCATAAGCGACGGCGATCGGCTCCGTGCAGCCCATCGCCGGCAGTAATTCTTCCTTCAATATGTCGATGTACGCCTCATACAGACACTGATCCATACTTTATCCCTCCGTAAGAAATAAATCCGCCGCGGCGGTTTCTGTCAGAGAAACGCTGATGAAAGCGCTTCCTCAGTAATTATAGCCTGTTCCGGTGGTCTTGTAAAGATGCCGATCGCCGGACGCTTGCATCGGCGTGCGCATAAAAAGGGATGCCCGGCGTACCCAGGCATCCCCTCCGCAATCCGACTATTTTAAAAACTCCACATGGCCGTCTTCGATGTGGTAAACTGCGCCGACCGTCTTTAAACCACCCGGAATATTCAGGCTGCTCTCAATCTTTTTTACGCTGTTTTCCAGGTTCAGGCAGCAGGCCCTGTAGTCATCCTTTTCCTCTCCGATCGCCGATTTGATATCATCCGTAATGGACTTGATGAAGCCCTCGGCACCGCCGCCGATTGCTGCGCCTACTGCGCCGCAATGGGTATGTCCAAGAATGACCGCCAGCCGGCATCCGAGATGCTCTGCCGCATACTCGACACTGCCGAGCTGATGGTCGCCTATCACATTTCCGGCAACGCGGATGACAAACAGCTCTCCGATCCCTGCCGAGAAAATGCTCTCCGGTATCACGCGGGAATCCGAACAGGTGACAACAATCGCATAGGGATGCTGCCCGTTTTCGCATGTATCTTTGCGGATTTCGGGAGAGATATCCCCGGAACCAGCCGATGCGTTCAGATACTTTTCATTTCCCTGCTGCAATTTAAGCAAAGCTTCCTCTGCAGAAATATTTGTCAATTTCTCGTGCGCCATAATAGAATCCTCCTTGTCTCCTTTTTCTGATAAAAAGTATACCATCTTTCCCTGCGGTTGTAAAGTTTGGGTAACCGCTCAGCCTTCCGTTTCCGAGAGGTGTTTTTATGCATTCGCCGGCAGCCGCGGGAAGAAGAAAGTGCATACCGGGAATCGGAGCAGCCGTATGGAGAAAGGTCAGGTTCTCGGAGGGGAGATTTGGGGCATTACAGCAGGAGGTCAGAGGGCGACTGGCGGAGAGAAAATAAAAAAAGATCGAAGAATTGGGTTCAATCGATCAGTTCAAATATATATTTATTTTTTTAGGCTGTAACCAGTGTATAGCTTACCACAAAATTAATTACAAGTCTACTCTTTTTTCTGCTTTTCTGCTAAACTTTTTTTATCAGCTGATCAATGCCAACCAAATGTCCCGGTAGAAAGAGAGCCGGATAACCGGTTGATCCGGGCTTTTTCTGCCGGAAAGGAGGGAGTACAACACAATCCATGAAAAAATATTATTGTTTTTTTAAACTTCGACTCGCCACCGGGATTCAGTATCGTATGGCGTCGGTCACGGCTTTGACGACACAGCTTATTTGGGGATTGATGGAGTGCCTGGCGTACAAAGCAATCGCGGAAGCTTCCGGCGGCAATCTGCCGATGAATTATTCTTCCATCGTGATGTATATATG
>CAMWWR010000017.1 GCA_947178045.1 uncultured Clostridia bacterium | reverse complement strand
CGTCCGGGTAGAAGGTGACGCGCGTGCCGGTGTCGGATTTATTGCATTTGCCGACGACGGGCAGCAGTCCGTCCACGAGCTCCGTGACCGGATGCCCGCCGTTTTCGTATTCATCGCGGAAAATTTTCCCGTCCTGGCGGATCTCCACGATCATGCGCGAGGAGAGCGCGTTCACGACGGAGGCGCCGACGCCGTGCAGACCGCCGGACACCTTGTAGGCGGAATTGCCGAATTTTCCGCCCGCGTGCAGAATTGTGTAGACGACCCGGACGGTCGGTATTTTTTTAGTCGGGTGAATGTCGGTCGGTACGCCGCGCCCGTGGTCCGTGACGGTGATCCCGCCGTCCTTGCGCATGACGAGCTCGATCCTGCTGCAGTAACCCGCGAGGTGCTCGTCAATGCCGTTGTCCAATATTTCCCAGATCAGGTGATGGAGCCCTCTCGTGCCGGTGCTCCCGATGTACATGCCGGGGCGTTTGCGCACGGCCTCCAGCCCCTCAAGTACAACGATCTGACTGCCTGTATATTTTTCCATGCTGCCTCTCATTCCGCCGCCGAAGCGGCATTTTAATCTGCTGCGATTTCTGCTTTGCAAAAATGACCCGCACGGACAAGTATACCATACCTTTCCGTTTTTTCGCAAGAACGGAAAAATCAATTCAATTTGTCTTTCCTTTCTATGGAAAACATGGTATAATGTACACGGTTTTTTGCGCCCGTGCCGAAGTGGGGAACCGGCATGGATTCATTGGGAGTCAACGGAGAAGAGGACAACAGGATGACCAATTTGTACAACGGTGTAGCTACGATAGACAAAAGATTACAGATTGCCAGAGCGGACAAAGGCTTTTACGAGTATATAGGCTTTGAGAACTATGTGGCGCTGACGAACCTCATTCATCCGGAGGATATCGGACACTTCCGTGAGATCCTGGCGGGGCTTGCGGAGGGGGAGGAATCCATGCTGACAGTCCGCCTGCGGCGGGGAGACGGGGAATATCACTATATGCTCACACAGCTGACCGGGCTGCCGGTGAAGCAGGGCGGCGATCCTTATGTTGAGCTCCGGATACAGGATGTCAGCGATCTGGAGGAAAATCTTGCGCAGGTATATGACGAGAACTATATTTGCAATGAGTTTCTGGAGCTCTGGGGAGAATATCTGTTCCGGTACGACGCCGCGCAGGACTTTTTTCAGATTTTTAACGGCGGGCCGCTCAACCGGGTTTTTTCCTTTCGCGGCGCTCTGCGGCAATTTGAGCAGATCATGCTGCAGGGGGAGCTTGTGGGGGAGGAGTACCGCTCGGGTTTTCGGGATCTGTGCGCCGATATCGCGGGCGGAACCAGAAGCTTTGAATACCGTCTGCTTTTGAAGGGACAGTCGGTCGATCCGAAGAGGGATATTCATATTATTCAGGGGAAAACGATACAAAACGCCAAAAAGGAGCAGGTGGTGCTGGGCTGCATCCACTGCCGCAGCAATACCGGCAGCGACGGGGAATACCGGCAGAAGAACTTCGAGAAGGATGCGACCACGGGGCTGATCGCCAAAAAAGAGATTATCGGGTACGCGGAAAATCTCCTGCGGCATAAGCCGAAATACAACGTGAATCTCTGCATCGTCGATATCGATAATTTCAAGCAGGTCAATGACACCCTGGGACACCTCTACGGCGACAGGGTGCTCGCGGAGATCGCCGATATTCTCAGGGAGGCCGTCGCGGGCAAGGGACTTGTGGGGCGTATCGGCGGCGATGAAATGTTCATTGTACTGGAGGGGGTGAGCACCCTCGACAATCTGCGCGGAATTCTGCGCAGCATCCGCAGCAATGTGGAGTGGGCGTACAAGGACCGTGAGGGAGTGCCGGCCGTGACGTGCTCCATCGGCGTTTCCACCTGGCCGGACGATGCGGAGAGCTATGACGATCTGTTCCGGATCGCGGACAGAATGCTGTACCGCGCGAAGGAAAAGGGCAAGAACCGCTATATTGTCTATACACGGGATGTCCACGGGGATGTGCTGTCCGAGAACAGTGCCGAGGCCGCGCTGAAGCAGGAAGGAAAACGTCAGGACAGGGAGGAACTGCTGCTGAAGCTTCTGGAGGGGCTGTCAAGGCAGCAGAAGGAGCCCTTCGGCACGATAATGGAGAATATCGGATATGCCTTCGGGCTGGACGAGGTGCGCCTTTTTTACCGCAAGGGCGAAAAGGTGCTGATCAATATCTGCTGGAGAGAGAAGGAGGGCACGCAGGCGGTGGAGGATCCCATGGATTTTGCGCGCGAGGAAAATTTTATCCATCTCCATAAGGGGCATAATATTGCCATCGTCGACCGGACAAGCCTGATCGAGCACCTCTGCCCTCAGACCTGGTTCTGGCTGACGCAGCGGGGCGTGAAGGCGGCCCTGATCTATAAAATGAATTTTACGCATCATGAGGGATTTATCTGTTATAATAAAATGAGTGATTCTTCACGCAAATGGTCGGACGGCGACAGGGAAAGTCTGACCTACATCAGCAAGGTGATAGAATTGCTGATCAATGATAAATGAAGGAAAGGCGGAACGCCGCGGGGAAGCAGGCCGCGGCATGGAGGCTGATATTGTGTCGGAAAAAAAAGTAAGTATTATTATACCGGTTTATAATGTGGAGCACTATCTGCGGATCTGTCTGGACAGCGTGTGCAGGCAGACCCTGCAAGAGATCGAGGTGATCGCGGTCGACGACGGAAGCACGGACGGCTCGCCGGAGATCCTGCGGGAATATGAGGAGAGGTATCCGGAGTTCTTTCATGTGTACCGCACCGAGAACCGGGGAGTGAGCCATGCGAGAAATTACGGGGTTTCGAAGGCGACCGCGGAGTATGTGCTTTTTGCGGACAGCGACGATTTCCTCGCGCACAATATGTGCGAGCTGCTCTATAAGAAGGCGGTGAAGAACAACGACGACGTCGTTCTCTGCGGCTATTTTACCGTGCGCGAGCGCCCTCTGACGAAGCGGATCTACCGCACAAAGGCGAAGGCCTACGTCGTAAGCTATGAGACGGATTTTAATGTGCATGAGCGGAAATTTGAGCTCACGCACATTTCGCCGTTCCCGTGGGACAAGCTGTTCCGCAGGAGTCTCATCGAGAAATACCCGTTCCCGCAGGGACTGCGGTTCGAGGATCTGGCCATTATGTATCCGGTACTCTGCGACGCGCAGCAGATCGGCGTGGTGCCGCAGTACCTGTACAATTACCGCAGGGCGTCGGAGACCAGCTTTCTGAATTCGCTGTCGGAGAAAACGCTCGACATTATCCCGGCGCTGGAGCTTATGGTGGACAGCCTGAAGGCAAACGGACATTTCAGCGAATTCTACGAGGAGATCGAATATATCTGCATTCGGCATTTTCTCGTGCGCTTCAACAATCTGTTCGACGACCGGAGGAAAAATGTGCTTGACCCGGCCAACCGGGGGAAGCTTGCGCTGAAGGAGGCGCTCGTCTCCCGCTCGATGGATTTCATGGAAAAGAATTTTAAGGGCTGGCAGGAGAACCGCTATCTGAAATATTCCTCCTCGGAGCGCAGCAAGGAAATGATGCGGCTGTACCGCAGCAAGAAAAAAATGCTCCGCCGCCTCCGCCGCCTCGAGAAGACGCCGCTGCGGCTGCTGCGCGCGCAGGCGCAGGTAAAGGCGTATTTCCGGGAGAGAAAGGCGACGCACAAGCCTTTCTGGAAGAGGGCGCACAAGCTGAGCTACCTTAAGGACAAGATTCCGCTGTTTAAGCTGTTTTCGATGCCGCGGGACGTGGAATACACAAAATACTATCTGAAATATCCGGTGTCCGAGCGGGAGGTGCTGTTTGAATCGAAGCACGGCGAGGATGTCGCCGGAAATATCTTTGCGATGCTGCGGGCGATGCGCGCCGACAAATTCCGGGAGTTTTCGGTCTCTCTCACGCTGGAGGAGAAGCGGATTGACGCGTGGACCGAAAAGCTTGCGCAGTATGGCATCGATTTTGTGCATTTTATTCCGTTTAATTCGAAAGAATATTTAAAGGCGCTGGCGACGGCGAAATACCTTGTGACGGACACGAGCCTGCCGAGCTATTATATCAAGAGGCCGGGGCAGGTCTATCTGAACACCTGGCACGGGACGCCGCTGAAAATGATGGGGCGTAGTGTGCCGCAGAGGGAATACGCGCTCGGCAATGTCCAGCGGAATTTCCTGATCGCCGATTATCTGCTGTACCAGAACGAATTTTCCCGGGATATTTTCCTGGACGACTATATGCTGCGCGAGCTCTACGAGGGAAAGGTCATGCTGTCCGGCTACCCGCGCAATTCCTCGTTCTTTGACACGGAGCGGTATTTTGCGATCCGGGACGAGCTGGAGCTTACGGATATGCAGGTGATGGCCTATATGCCGACCTGGAGGGGACTGCTGTTCAAAAAGGAAAATAAGAAGCAGATCGAGGAGATCAGCAATTATCTCTACGAGCTGGACGCCGGGCTCGACGAGCACCAGGTGCTCTTTGTGAAGCTGCACCCTTATGTGAAGCAGGGGATCGATTACGAGGGCTTCGAGCATATCCGCCCGTTCCCGGAGCAGTATGAGACCTACGATTTTCTGAATGCGACGGACCTGCTGATCACAGACTACTCGAGCATTATGTTCGACTATGCGGTGTCCGGCAAGAGAATCGTGCTGTTCACCTACGACCGCGAGAAGTATCTGAGCGACCGCGGCATGTACGTCGGGCTGGACGAGCTCGGGCTCCCGCAGGCCGACACGGTCGAGGCGCTGCTTGAAAAGCTCGGCGACGACACTCCGGCGCAGTATGAGGAATTCCGGCGCAGGTTCTGCCCTTATGACAGCGCGGAAACGGCGCTGCAGGTGTGCGAATGCTTTTTCCTCGGGGAAAAGCCGGATTTTTCCGTGGAGCCGGTGCAGCACAACGGAAAAAAGAATGTGCTTGTCATGATCAACGGCCTGGCGAACGAAAAGGCGACGAACCGGAGGATAAAGCGCTACAACGCGTACGATTCGGAGCATTATAATTTTTATTACTGCATGAAGGGGCAGAACGTGAAGGAGGCGAGCCGCAAGCTGTCGCTGCTTGACCGCAGGCAGTTCTATATGCCGCTGCAGTTTGACGTCAATTATACAGTTCGCGGCAGGATCGCGTGTATTTTTGCGTTTTGGCTCAACTGGTACGGGAAGGCCACGGACCGCCGGATCAACGAGCTTGCGGAGATCGAGAAGCGGAAATATTTTGCCGCGCAGCGGTTTGACTTTGTTGTGAATGCGTCCAACCGGGACCGGCTGATGCACCATATCATCGGGCGCTTTGACGTGCCGAGAATCTACAATTTTACCGGATACAAGGATGTTGTCTACCACAATCAGCGGAGCTACCGGAAAAATGTCCGGTATGTGGCGAAGCATTTCGAGCTGTATGACTATATTGTGTGCAGCCCTGAGATTTCGGGACTTGACTGTGAGGCAATCAAAAAGGAGCGCGTAAATGTCCTGATCGAGCCGGACGGGCGGTTTGACATGAACCGGGAGCTGGCGCGGGTGCAGGAGGAGCGCGCGGCGGGAGGAGCGGCGGAGCAATGAGAGCAGGAGTAATCACATTTCACAGCGCCCACAATTACGGGGCGACGCTTCAGACCTGGGCGCTCCAGAAGGCCATCGCGAAGCTGGGCGCAGAGCCCTGCGTCGTCAACTACCATCCGGCGGTGATCGACAATCTGTACGCGGTGCCGAAGCTGAATACGCGCGCGAAGCGCTGGCGGTATCTGAAAAAGCGGAGCGAAAGAAAGCGGAGGAAGCAGCTGAAGCTTCGGTTCGCCCGCTACAGCGCCTTTCTGCAGAACAATCTGAGGCTGGAGGGGGACTACCGCACCTGCGAGGAGCTTGCGGCGAATCCGCCGGGACTTGACTGCTATATCGCGGGCAGCGACCAGATCTGGAATCCGGATCACACCGGCGGCTTTGACCCGGCGTATTTTCTCGGGTTTGCCGAGAAGGGAGCGCGGAAGATCGCCTATGCCGTGAGCATTGGCAGGGATCACTTCCCGGCGCAGTACCGGGACGTCTTCGGCGCGGCGATCCGCGAGTTTGACGCGGTTTCCGTGCGGGAGCCGTCCGCCGCGGACGCGGTTTCCGAGGCGTTCGGCAGCAGAGTTCCGGTCGTGCTCGACCCGACGCTGCTGCTCCGGCGGGAGGAATACGACGAGATCAAGGTTCCGACAAAGCGGAAGGAGAAATATATCCTCGTGTACATGATGGAGAATAATCGCAGGCTGGTGCGGCTGGCGAACAGCATATCGGTCGTGACGGGTCTGCCGGTCATCCAGAGAAAGCCGGGGAAGATCTTCCACAGCGAGCTCACGCCGTTTTTCACGGAACATCCTGGCGAATTCTTAGGGGAACTCGCGGGGGCGGAATATGTGCTCACAAATTCCTTCCACGGGACGGTATTTTCGCTGATCTATGAGAAGCCGTTTCTCTCGCTGCTGCATTCGCAGACCGGCAGCAGGATCTCCGACCTGCTCGAGGAGCTCGGACTCACCGGGCATCTGCTTCGGGACGGGAAGGATTTTCACGATATGGGACAGTTTTTCCTCGAGGACGCGGCGGGGCTGCGCCGCCGGATCGAGACAATGCGCGCCGATTCGATCCGCTTTCTGGAGGACGCGCTCCGGCAGGGGCAGAAGGAAGATTAAGGAAGCGACGATTTAATCAGCGCTTTCTCAGAATTTCCGGGACAGGATTACTGCGATTAAAGTGCCGCTTGCGCGGCGGAATTGAGAGGGGTTATGGGAAAAAGGGATAAGATTACCACGGTTGTTCCGTGCTATAACGAGGAGGAGGTCATCGGGCTGTTCTATGAGGAAATCTGCCGTGTGGCGGAGCTGATGAAGGAGCAGGTGGATTTTGAATTCCTCTTTGTCAATGACGGCTCGTCGGACGGGACGCTGGAAAAGATGAAGGAGCTGCGCGCGAAGGACCGGAGGGTCTGCTATCTTTCCTTCTCCAGAAATTTCGGGAAGGAGGCGGCGATGTACGCGGGGCTGGAGCATTCGACGGGGGATTTTGTCGCAGTGATCGACGCGGATCTGCAGCATCCGCCGGCGCTGCTGATCGAGATGTATAAGGGCGTCCGGGAGGAGGGCTACGACAGCGCCGCGGCGCAGCGCGTGTCGCGGACGGGCGAGCCGAAGCTGCGCGCGTTTGTATCCCGGAAATTTTACCGCGTCCTGGCAAAGCTGAGCAAGATCGAGGTCGTGGACGGGGAAGTAGATTACCGGCTGATGAGCCGGACGATGGTGAACGCTGTGCTTCGGATGAGCGAGCGCAACCGCTTTACAAAGGGAATTTTCAGCTGGGTCGGATTCCGCACAAAGTGGATCCCGTACGAGAATGTAGAGCGCGCGGCCGGGACGACGAAATGGTCGTTCGGAAAGCTTTTGAAATATTCGCTCGAGGGCATTATCGGGTACTCGACGGCGCCGCTCGCGTTCGTCTCGCTGATCGGAGTGCTGTTCTGCATTGCCGCGTTCATCGCGATCCTGTTCATTGTCATTAAGACGCTTGTGTGGGGCGATCCCGTCGGCGGATGGCCGTCCCTTGCCTGCATGATACTCGGGGTCAGCGGCGTTCAGCTCTTCTGCATGGGCATCCTCGGGCAATATCTCGGGAAGACATATCTCGAGGTGAAGAACCGGCCGATTTATCTGGCGTCCATTGTGGAGACGAATGAAGAGGAAGGGGACAAAGAGGAAAAATGAAACGGGTGATTACTTACGGCACGTTCGACCTGCTGCATGTGGGCCACATCAATATACTGCGCCGCGCCAGAGAGCTCGGCGACTACCTGATCGTCGTGCTGTCGACGGATGAGTTCAACGCGATAAAGAACAAGACGGCGTACTACAGCTACGAGGACAGGAAGACGATCCTCGAGTCCATCCGGTATGTGGACGAGGTGCTTCCGGAATATAACTGGGAGCAGAAGATCGACGACGTTGTGAAAAACAAAGTGGATGTTTTTGTGATGGGCGACGACTGGAAGGGGCACTTTGATTTTCTGAAGGATTACTGCGAGGTTGTCTACCTGCCGAGGACGGAGGGCATCTCCACGACAAAGATCAAATCGGATCTGAAGGTTTGAAATGAAACGGGCGGAGAGTCTTACGGCAAGATTCCGGGCCGCATCGGGATCTGATTTTCGGGACGGCCCTGCACAGACAGAGGAGAGAAAAAGGATGGGACGGAACGAAAAAAACGGGAAAAAACCGGCTGCGGGGACAGGGCGGCCCTCCCGGAGCGGGCCTGCCGCCCTGCTGAAGCGGGCCGTGCTTGCGGGCTATACTCTGCTCGCGCATATCCTGCCGGTGAACCGGCGGATTATCGTGTTTCAGAGCAGCCTCGGCCGGGATGCCGGGGGAAATCCGCGGGCGATCTGCGATGAGCTGGTGCGGCGGGGGGAAAACCGCTTTTTTCGGTGCTACTATATTCTGAATGAGCCGGAGAAATACCGCGGGCAGCTGCCGGAGGGGGTGCGCCCGCTGAAAAACGCGAGGCTGAAATATTATTTTGTGATGGCGGCGGCGGGGACGTGGGTGTCCGATACGCGCTTCCAGAATTATATGATAAAGCGCAGAAAAACGCTCTATCTCCAGACCTGGCACGGCACGCCGCTGAAGAAGCTGGGGCTTGACCTCACATCGCTCCACATGGCGGGGAATGAGAGCCTGGAGGAGTATCAGCGGGAATTCCGCGAAAATGCGGCGAGCTGGGACTGTCTGATCTCGCAGAACCCGTTCTCGACGGAAATCTTCCGGCGTGCGTTCGGCTTTCGGGGGAGAATGCTGGAGATCGGCTATCCGCGGAATGATATCCTTGTCGCCGCGCGGAAAAACGCGGCGCATGCAAAGAAGAGCCGCTTTGCGCAAAGCCTTCCTCCTGGTAAAAAGGTTATGCTCTACGCACCGACCTGGCGTGACGACGCCTTCTACAATGCGGGCGATTACCGGTTTGAGACGGCGATGGACTTCGGAAAAATGAAGGAGGCGCTCGGCGGGGAATATGTCCTGCTCGTCAAATACCACTACATGGTGCGCGAGCATACGGACTGGAACCGATGGCCGGATTTTGTCTATGAGGCGGAGGAGGGGGCGGATATCTCGGAGCTGTATCTGCTCGCAGATCTGCTGATTACCGACTATTCGTCGGCCATGTTCGACTACAGCCTGCTCGGCAGGCCGATGTATTTTTTTGCCTACGATCTGGAGGCGTACCGCGACGAGCTGCGCGGCTTTTATTGTGATCTGGAAAAAGAAGCGCCGGGGCCGGTCGTCACGACCACGGAGGAGCTGATCGCGGCGATACGCGGCTCGCGCGGGGAAATTCCGGAGCAGTATCGGGAGCGCTTTCGGCGCTTCTGCGAGAAATACAATCCGTTCGACGACGGAGGGGCGTCCGGGCGCGCGGCAGAGGTCATTCTGGAGCACGCGCGGGGCGGCCGCTCATAAAATATGGACATTTTGTCGATTGCGCGCAAAGCCCGGCTGCGGTTACTATGGAGACGCTGATTTGCCGGGGAATATGCCGCTTGCGCGGCGGAAGGAGAGGAAAAGAATGAACGATAAATTACCATTTATAACAAAGTCGCAGGTGGAGGAAATCGCAAAGACTTATCCCACCCCGTTCCATATTTACGATGAGAGAGGCATCCGCGAAAATGCGCGGAGACTGAAGAAGGCGTTTGCCTGGAATAAGGGCTACAAGGAATATTTCGCGGTGAAGGCAACCCCGAACCCGTTTATTCTTCAGATATTGAAAGAGGAGGGCTGCGGCACGGACTGCTCCTCGCTCACGGAGCTTATGATGTCGGAGGCGGTCGGAATCCGCGGGACAAATATCATGTTCTCCTCGAATGACACGCCGGCCGGCGAATTCACGAAGGCGCGGGAGCTCGGCGCTTATATCAATCTTGACGATTACACGCATATCGACTTTATCGAGAAGGAATGCGGTGTGCCGGAAACGATCTGCTGCCGCTACAATCCGGGCGGCGTTTATGAGGTCAGCAACGGCATTATGGACAACCCGGGGGACGCGAAGTACGGCTTCACGAAGGAGCAGCTGATCGACGGCTACAAAAGGCTTATGAAGCTCGGCGCAAAGAATTTCGGGCTTCATTCGTTTCTGGTGAGCAACACCGTGACGAACGATTATTATCCGGCGCTGGCGCGCACCCTGTTTACGCTTGCGGCGGAGCTGAAGGAGGTGACGGGGGCGAACATCACCTTCATCAATCTGTCCGGCGGCGTGGGCATCCCGTACCGTCCGGGGCAGCCTGCCAACGATATCGAGCTTATCGGCGAGGGCGTCCGCAGGGCGTTCGAGGAGATTCTGGTTCCGGCGGGTCTGGGAGACGTGGCGATATTTACGGAGCTCGGGCGCTTCATGCTCGCGCCGTACGGCCATCTTATCACGAGAGCAATCCATGAAAAGCATATCTACAAGGAGTACATCGGTGTGGACGCCTGCGCGGTCAACCTGATGAGGCCGGCGATGTACGGCGCGTACCATCACATCACGGTGCTCGGCAGGGAGAATGAGCCGTGCGATCATAAATATGACGTTGTCGGCTCCCTCTGTGAGAACAACGACAAATTCGCGATCGACCGCATGCTGCCGAAGATCGATATCGGCGATTACCTGGCGATCCACGATACCGGCGCACACGGCTTCGCGATGGGCTACAACTACAACGGAAAGCTGAAATCGGCGGAGCTGCTGCTGCGTGAGGACGGCACGGTTCAGCTGATCCGGCGCGCGGAGACGCCGCAGGACTATTTCGCGACCTTTGATTTTTCGGGGCTGTTCCGCAGCTGAGGAGGCGCTGATTAAATCAGCGTTTCCAAATATAAAAAAACCTGCCTCTCCTCTAAAGTAATTTGAAAATCATCCGATAAATACATCAGAACCGGTATACGGAAGTTAAAAAATAACGAATGCTATACCGAATAAAAATCAGGTGGTGATGATATGCGTATTGATGCGTTTAATCGGGTGAGCCAGCTTTATCAGGCGAGCAGCACAAAGAAGACCTCGGGCTCGGGAAAAGCGGGCAGGCCGGATCGCGTCGAAATTTCCAGACTGGGACGCGACGCGCAGGTGGCAAGAGCCGCCGTGGCAAAGGCGCCGGATATCAGGGAGGATATCGTGGCGGATATCAGGCAGAGAATGTCGGAGGGAACCTATCGGATCGATATGGACGCGCTGGCAGACAAGCTGTTGGACGGCCGTCTCTTGTAAGCGGAGGTAAGACCTTTGGCAAGCTTGATTGAAGAATTGATCTCAATACTAAAGCAGGAGGAAGAGGTGTATCAGAGACTTCTTCCGGTGGCAGAAAAGAAAACAAGGATTATTATCGAAAATGACCTCACCGCACTTCAGCAGATCACGGAGCAGGAACAGCTTGAGATCGAGGCGGTCACCGCGCTGGAGCATAAAAGGGATGAGGTCATTGTAAATATGGGAATCGTATTGAACCGCAATCCGAAGACGCTGACCCTGCGGAAGCTGATCAGCCTTCTGGAGCGCCAGCCGGCCGAGCAGCAGGAGCTTGCGAAGCTGCATGATTCCCTCACCGCAATTCTGAAAAAATTATCGGATGCGAATGTTCGCAATCAGTCTTTAATTGAACAATCCCTGGAAATGATAGAATTCAATATGAATTTGATTCAGAGCACAAGGATGTCACCCGGGAGCGGCAGTTATACGAAAAATGCGTACACGAACGATTTGGCCACAGGGCAGACAGGGATGTTTGACGCCCGTCAGTGACCGGGTGTACATAGTATAGGCGAGAGGTGATATTTATGAGCTTGATGGGTGCTTTATCAGTAGGAAAATCAGGCCTGAGCATGAGTCAATATGCCATCAACACGACGGCGCACAATCTGGCGAACGTCGATACCCAGGGCTATGTCCGGCAGCAGGTGGTTTTCGGCACGACCCAGTATCAGAC
>CAMWWR010000016.1 GCA_947178045.1 uncultured Clostridia bacterium | reverse complement strand
ACCCCCGGGCAGTCCGAAAACCCGACAAACCTTTCGGCCGAAGCGCCCGAGTCCAACCCCGCCCCCGCCGCTCCGTCTTCGCCTTCCCTCCTCGGCCTCCTGCAGCAGGCCGAGGAGGCCAAAACCGCGGAAAGCATGCAGTCCGGCGCGTTAAAGCAGTTCACGGCCATCCTGAAGGACCCGAAAAAATTCCGCAAAGCGGACGCCTGGAAAGCATTTTTTCTGTCGGAGGAATTTTTGAAGGAGCAGTACTCCGAGAGCTTTGCGGACGGGATGTTCCGGATTCTCGCAGATTGGCATACTGCCGACAATTTTAATATCGTTCAGCTCCCGAGCGGGTTCCTTCAGGAGCTTGCCGTCGCCTACGCCCTGGTTTTAAATGGCGGGCGGGGAGACGGGGAAGCGCAGGATATCACCGAGAGCTTTTATGCCAGAAGAATCGCCGCCTCGATCTGGAATATGCAGCAGGGCGGCCTGCCGATGCGCCTGCTGCTGAAACCGGAAAACCTTGTGCGTATGTACTCCTTCGCCGATTACATACGCTTAAAAGGCCTGAACGAAAAAAAGCTTCTCACACCCGGCAGCAAAGAGACATGGAAAAAACTGCTCCGCGGCGGTTATTCCCACCATCTCTACGAGCTGAAGGGCAGGGGGCCGCATGACATAATCAGCGAGTCCAGGAGCGTCTGCCTGATCGACCTGCTGACCTTCTGGCTGCGCAGCGAAGCCGTCCCGAAATGCGTGCTCGAAACCATGTACCAGGAATACAATTTCCGAAATATCGAGCATACGAGCACCCGGAAAATATATGCGGAATTGAAGCAGGAGATCGTCAGCCAATACCCCGATATCGAGGAGACCCTGTACGGGGAGGAGGGTAAGGAGAAGCTGGTCAGCAGCTGGTACCGGGAGCTGATGCAGATCATATCGGACAGCGAAGCTCTTTACGAGGATACGGACGAGATCAGGGAGCGTGTCAGGGTGCTGTTTACCCGCCCGGAATGGCCGAAGATCCGCTATTCTCCGGAGCTGTTTGACAGAATGTACCTTCAGCTCTGCGGCCGGTCGGTCATACCCGCCTGCCTGGCCGAACGTCTGATCTCCTTTTACTCGGACGAGAGCGGCGTCATCGAAGGCGCGTGGGACAGGGTACGAGGCATTGCGATGCTGGAGAGCCTGCTGCATTCGCTGCATTTCAGCCGCCGCATTTCCGAACGGCAGCATCCTGCGCTGGCGTCCTTCACAGCTCCTGATATGAACAAAATCAGCAGCAGGGATGCGGATTTCTGGCATTACTATCTGATGCGCGGCTTCGGCTGCCGAAAAGCAAGCTTTACAAACCGGCGAAAGCACAATCTGGAATATGCCGAAGGAGGCCTGTATTCCCTGCCTGCCTATATGGAGTATATCTACCAGCCCTCTGCCCGCTGGCAGAAGCTTTTTACCGGATTTGACAAAACCGGCGGAGATGCAAGAGAAGATCGGTTAGACACGGATGCGTCGAGCCGGAATATGGCCGAGAACAGCCCGGACAGAAATTCAATGCAGCATCAAACGCCCCTCCCGCCGTCCATGGAATTCACCCTGCCGGATCAAAAGCGGCTCCGGGTTGAATTTCATTTGCATTACGTCCTCTACTATCTCGACGGGGAGCCGGTGCTTTTCCCGCCGTACAGCTTCCGGGAATGCCTGGAGCTTTCGCGTTTCATTGAAGGGACGCCGCAGCTCTTCTTCCTGCTCGCCGTCACAGAGATCGGTGAGCAGGACTATTCCATGGCCGCGGAGACGATCGAAGCATGGCTTAACCGGCTTCCGCTCCATCCGGTGACAATCCCGGTGATCGCGCGGCTTCTGGCAAGCGGAAACGGCAGAGACTGGGAGTCCGAGAACACGGAAGTCGCCTGCGCCGTATACTATACAGAGGAGGAAAACCTCTGCTTCCGTGCGGTCGTCAGAGAAAGCCGCATAACGCTGTATCGTCAGACAGTTCTCGGCTGGGAGCCTATCCATACGATCGGTCAGACCGGCGCCGGCGCTGCCGATGACTCTGCCGCAGTCAGCGACCTCGACACCTCCGGCACTCCTCTCTCCATCGAGAGCAAAAAACGTCTGGCACAAGAATTCCTGCGGGGCATGAAGCGGCCCGCGCCCGTCTGTCTTGCCTCCGCCGATCTTTCCGGCATGACAAATGAGGAGAAGGCGGAGCGGATCATCGAAGCGCTGAAGCAGCATGAGATATACCGCAGAAGGAGAAACGGCCTGCCGCCCTGGCTTCCGGGGTATCCGTGGAGAAAGCGTGAGACCGATAGCTCAGCGGATGATGTACGGAGCGCGGACAGTATACCAAATACGAGGGATTTGCTCTATACAGGCAGCATGCCGAATATGGGGGACCTCCTCTGTACAGACAACATATCAAACAGGGGAGAGCATCTCCACACGGATAGCATGCCAATTACGCAAGATTTGCTCTGCATAGATACCATGCCGGATACCGGCGACGCACTGACGCGGTTTTTCCGCAGGGACGGTGGTTTTCTGACGGAAAGCTACTGTGTGCTGCAGTTCGAGCCGCCCAAAACAGAGCAGGTGTTTTATTGCTCCATGAGACCGTTCGATTTCCGGTTGTCACTCAGGGATCCGGACTGGCTCTCCAGCCGCCGGTTCCGCATGGAGGAGCTCGGCAAAAAAATGAAGGAGAAGCACTGGATCGTGGGACATTTCGGCTGGGGCGGAACGATCGGCCCGGACGGTCATTCCATACCGACGGTATTTGCTGTCGGAGAAAGCGGCTCGCTTTTCTTTTATGACGTCGTCCGCATGCAGCGGTCGGACAGTCTCGCGGGACTGCTCGCCAAAATGTTTGACTTTTCCAAGGTGACTGCCGTGGAAACCTGGCAGGGCTGTTTAAGTATTTCGCGCCTTGACGGTACGCTGGAATACTGCTACGGCCGGGATGCCTTTCTGCAGTCGGCGCATACGACGGCCACGACGGCGGCAGACCTGTTCACGACCTTCACAAAGGCGGAAATGATGGACGAATTCGCCGTATTTGTGGACGAAATGCTCGCCAATGCTCCCGATCTGCTCTTTGCTGCGTACTTCGAGCTCGTGCGGGAGGCAGAAAACGCATATTCCATGCGGCTCTATCGTCAGAACCGGTATAACCGCACCAGCATCCACAAGCATTATGATGGCGAATCTCCTGCCGGCAGCAAAGAGTCCCGGGAACCCGGCCCGGTCCTCTGCTATGAGCACTGTGAAAGCTCTATGCCGGAAAACTGTTATGAGCACTGTGAAAGCCTTATGCCGGAAAATAAGCAGCTTGTATGGAAGCTGTGGCCGCAGGGCGAATCCTTCTCCGCAATACTCGAGGATTTTACGGACGTGGTGCGTTGGTACATGGAGAACGGCAAATACGGCAGAAAGCTGGAAAACTGCCTGAAGATCGACGTCGGATTTCCCGCCGCGGACGGGAAGCTGCCGCCGGCAAGCACCATATATAAAAATACCGAGGGCATCCTTGACGCCTTCAGGAAAAGAACGGCGCTAACCGCCTGGTCCATAACTGCCGAGAAGGGGAAAAATCCGGGCACTTTCGACAGCAAATTCGGCGGCCTTCCTTACTGGGATCCGACCATGGAATATCCGACGGATTCCGATGGGCAGAAGCTTGTACTGCTCGCACAGATCAATCTGGACGCAGGCCCGATGGAAGCGCCGATGCCGGATCACGGGATGCTCCAGTTCTTCGGCTGCGCCTGGGAAATTTTTGATAAGAACTTCGGCTGGCGCACCGATCAGGACAAATATCGGGTCGTCTACCACGAAACGATCGATTACGGCATTTCCGCAGACGAGCTTATCCGGCTCGGCATCCCCGACGGCAGGGACAGGAGGTACGGACGCACCCCGGCCTCGACGGAATGCGCCGCTGGGATTGTACAAAAAACGGCATATATGGGACCGGACGACTATCGGTTCAACACGGAATTTCTCTCTGCAGTCCGGGAACGCTTCGGCGCGGATTCCGGCTGCTCCTCCTGGTCGGAGATTCTGGACGACATGACTGTCGAAAAGGAAATCGCCAGCCGCGGTCACTGGCTTCTGGGCTATCCGCGCTTTGCGGGATGCGATCCGCGTGCCCTTGACGCAGAGCTCCAGCCATACGACCGTCTGCTCTTCCGGTACGATGTGCATTATCTGCCGGACGGCTCCTGGCTTGAGGATAATGGGCTCTGCGGGTTCGCGAATTTCTTTATCTCCGGCGAGCAGCTGGAGCGGATGGATTTCAGCAATGTGCTGTACCACTGGGAGTGCTGCGGGGAGGAATAAGGAAACGCTAATGAAAGCGTTTCCTTAAAACAACAAGCTGTTTTCTTTGAAATACGCCCGCTGTTGTAGTACAATATTCTTGCGGATATTATACCCGCTTCACATTACATACAGGACTCTGATGAAAATGCCGCTTGCGCGGCGGAATGAGAGGAAACATGAATACGGATAAGAATGATACTTCGCGGGAATCCCGGCCCCATTTCTGGGATATTTTATGCCTTGTCTCACTGCTGGTCATTGTCTTCGTCTGCTGCTACCTGCTGCTGTGCTGACGGCCGGCAGCCCGGGGAAATCTGCAGTTCCGCAGAAGGCGCACAGGCTCTGCTTCCGGCCTTTTTGCGGCCCGAAATGGTTGAGGAGGTAATTTTATGAAGAAAAAGTATTGGGGATTACTCCTGCTCTGCGCGGCGCTCTGTGCAGGCAGCCCGGCCGGCCGCGCGGCCGCAGACGGTGCGAACTCCGCCGCAAAGGGCACGAATACAGCTGCACAGGGAGCGAATGCATCCGCACAGGACACAGGCTCCGCCGCAGATACAGCCGATTCGGCAGAAAAAGCGGACGATGCTCCGGACACGGCGTCCGGTGAATGGGATACCACCCTGCCGGATACCGGGGATTTTGTAAAAAGCCCGCTGCCCGACCCGGTCTTTTCCGCTGAGGCGGGCTTTTACGAGGACGAGCTTCTGCTCTCTCTGTCCGTTCCGAAGGGCTACCGCGTATGCTACACCCTCGACGGTTCTCTCCCTCAGCCGGGCAGCGCGGGCACACTGTTCTACGAGGAACCGCTGCTTTTGACCGATGCACGCAATGCCTCCAAAAAGGTCATGCGGGCTGTTGTCGTCCGTGCCGTGACCGTCGCAGACGATGACAGCCTCGGGGACTGCGTCACCAACACCTACTTTATCGGCAGCGGCGTGACAACGGCCTACACTGTTCCCGTCGTGTCCCTAGTGACGGACCGCTCGAACCTCTACGATGAAGATACCGGAATTTTCATCCACTATGAGGAAAGCGGACGGCAATGGGAACGGCCGTTCCATTTCGAATATTTTGAGGGCGGGGAGCAAGTCATTTCCCTCAACTGCGGCGGCCGCGTACACGGCGGGGCAAGCCGCGGGATCGACATGAAATCCATCCGGCTTTATGCCAGAGCCGAATACGATACGCAGAAAAATTTCAAATACGACTTCTTTTCCGGCGGCACAGTGCCCGCTCTTGATGTGAACGGGCAGCCGATCCGGAAATTCAAGCATCTCCTTCTGCGCGGCGGCGGCAACGAGGCTACCGCCTGGGAGCGGACCTATTTCCGCGATTCGCTGACCGCCTGGCTGATGAAGGACACCGGCCTGGACGTGCAGGCGTCGCAGCCGGCCGTCGTATTTCTGAACGGGGAATATTACGGCATTATGAATCTGCGCGAGCGGCAGGACGAGCGCTATATCGAGGAGCACTACGGCCTTGCGAACGAGCTTGTCGCGATATACAGCTTCTGGTACGACCAGAACGGGGACATCCGGATCGAGGCCGACGCGGATACGGACGAGCTGGCCCGCCTCGCCCGCACCCACTATCAGGAGGCCTTTCAATTTGCCACAACGGCCGATCTGCGCGTTCCGGAAAATTACGAGAAGGTGTGCAGCTATTTTGACATCGACAATTATATCGACTATCTCTGCGTCGAGATCTACTGCGGCAATACCGACTGGCCGGGCAACAACTGCAAGGCCTGGTCCTATTTCGGCGAGGATACCGGAACCCCCGGCTCCGACGGCAAAATCCGCTGGCTTTTGTACGACACCGAATTCGGCTACGGCCTGTACGGCCACCATGTATCGGAGGACACACTGGCCGCAGCGCTCGCCTGGGATTCAAAGGAATGGCCGAATCCAAAGGGCTCTACGCTGCTCTTCCGCAGCCTGCTGAAGAATGACGATTTTTATGACGCCTTTCTTTCACGAATGCTCGATCTGATCAACGAGAATTTCCGCGCAGACGCGGCGCAGAAAGCCGCCAACACCATGGCTGTGCGCTATATTCCTCTGATCCAGGAAAACAGGGCCGCCGGCAATTATTTTGATCGCTACGACAATAATATTACCGTGGTGAACGACTACCTTCGTCTGCGTCCGAAGGCAATGCGCGCACTGCTCGGCCGCCGTTTCGTGCTCGGACCGCTCTACGACCTGTCCGTCAGCTTCGACGCGTCGCTCGGCAGCCTGAAGGTCAATACCATCACCGCATCCTCCGGAGCGAACAGCGTCGACGGGAACGGCTTTTCAGGCACCTACGCCTGCGCCCTGCCGGTCACGGTCACGGCCATCCCGGCGGAGGGCTGCCGCTTTGCCGGCTTCTCCGGCGACCTCTTTTCCGAGGTGCAGACAAATCCGGACGGAACCGCCACCGTCGTCGTCACAAACCCGGATGAAGCAAAAGCAATAGCGCTGACCGCCCTGTTCGTAAAATCGGACGACACGGAACCGACAGTCGCTCCGGACGCAAATGGAAATTCCTCCGGCTCCACGGGGCAGGACGGCTCAGAAAGTCAGGGCAGTTCAGGAAGTCGGGGCGATGCACCGGATCAGGACGGCACGGGAGATCAAAACAGTGCGGAAGGACAGGGCAGCTCAGAAAACCAGAGCGGCGCTCCGGGACAGAACGGAACCGGCGGACAGCCGGCCTCGGGCACGAGCCTCCCTCCGCAGAACGAAAATACCGGCAGCACGCCGGACGGCAGCGGCGCGCCGGGCAGCTCCGATGAAGCCTCCCCGGATACAGCATCCGGCCGCAGCGCCGAGCGAATCCTTCTCGCCGTCCTTCTCCCTCTGACCGCCGTGCTGATCGCAGCGCTGCTTCTGCAGAGCCGCCGCAACCGGCACGGGAAGCAGAATGAGGATAAAAAAGCCGGGCAGGACCGGGAGCAGGCATGAATTCCGGATAAAGAAGCTGCTGTAAAACTCGATTGTTCCGCAATGCATGCTTGTATTCGATCACGCGAATACAAGCATGCAGGAGATCGACGTTTTGCAGCAGCCTTTTTATTTACCGACGCGCAGGCTCGTAGCCGTTGATCCAATTCGATTTCAGGTAGTACAGCAGATAAATGACGGAGCTGATTCCCCAGGTAAGCGGATATGCCCAGTAAATCAGGCCAATTTTATGTATAAAATGCATCATTACGGTAATATAGCATATACGGAACACACACCAGACCGACAACATAATTATCATTGGCACGATCGCCTTTCCGGCTCCGCGGCAGATCCCGGCAATGATATGTGAGAACGCGAGCAGGAAATAAAACAGTGCCTCTGTCCGCGCCTGCTGCACACCGAGCCGCACGACCTCCGCGTCGGAATTGAACATGCGGATCAGCATCGGCGCAGCAAGGAAAATCAGTACGCCGATCAGCTCCGCGAGCACCAGTGATATCGTGATGCCGAAGCGTGCCGCGGCCTTCGCACGATCCTTCCTGCCCGCGCCGAGATTCTGCCCGATGAAGGTCGTCATTGCCATGGAAAAGCAAGTGATCGGCAGGAACGCAAAGCCCTCGATCTTGACGTAGGAGCCGTAGCCCGCCATGGCGTCCTCCCCGAAGGAATTGACATTCGACTGCAGAATAACATTTGCGAGGCCGATGACCGAATTCTGCACTCCGGTCGGCAGGCCGTACTTCATCATCTCGCGCAGCATGTCTTTGTGAAAGCGGATCTCTTTCGGCTTCAGCTGATAGACCGTCCCCTTTCTCAGCAGCTGCCTCAGGCAGAGCAGCGCGCTGGTCAGCTGCGAAATCGTCGTGGCCACAGCCGCGGCAGCCACGCCGAAACGGAACACGCCGATGAACAGCAGATCCAGCAGCACGTTCAGCACCGACGAGCAGATCAGATACTGCATCGGCTTCCGGCTGTCGCCGACCGCGTTCATAATGCTTGTAAAGATATTGTACATGACGACGGCGAGCACGCCGAGGAAATAGTAGCGAAAATACGCGATCGACTCCGGCAGCACCGCGGGATCCGTTTTCATAAGCTTCAGGATCGCCGGAGTCAGCACGACGCCGACCACGGTCAGGATCGCACCCGCCGTCAGCCCGAACGCAACGTTTGTGTGCAGCGCCCGCGATACTCTTTTTTCGTCCCCCGCTCCGAAGTACCTGGAAATAACAACGCCTGCGCCCGCCGCCGTGCCGGTGAAAAAGCTGACAAGCAGAAAAATAAGCGGCCCGGACGAGCTCACCGCCGCCAGCGCCCCCTTGCCCAGAAATCTCCCGACAATCAGGGAATCAACCGTATTGTACAGCTGCTGGAACAGCTGACTCAGAAAAACAGGGATTGCGAACCGGATAATCAGTCCCTTCACATTCCCCTCCGTCATATTTTTTGCACCGCTGTATTTCTGCATTTTTCCGCCTCCATCGATCGCCGCGGCCGTCCGCCGTTTCTTCTCTGACAAACTACTATACTGCAATCCGAGGGGAAAGTCAACGGCTCGAAAAACAGCCTTGTACAGCCTTTTCCTTTTGTGTTATGATAGGAAAAACAGGGATTAAAGTGACAGATCAAAAGCAGAAACGGGATTCGGGCGAATCAAAGGCAGGGAGGTTCGGGATATGGCAAGAACGATCAGCATCGGAAGACAGGATTTTGGAAAACTGATTGAAAATCACAATTTCTATGTGGATAAAACACTTTTTCTCAGGGAATGGTGGGAAAACGACGATGAGGTCACCCTGATCACCCGCCCGCGCCGCTTCGGCAAGACTCTGACCATGAGCATGACAGAGCGCTTTTTCTCGGTCAAATACGCCGGGCAGGGAGAGCTTTTTTCCGGCCTGAAGATATGGCAGGACGAGAAGTACCGGAAGCTGCAGGGTGCCTTCCCGGTCATCAGCCTTTCCTTCGCCAATGTCAAGGGCACCGGGGATTTTGCCGAAATGCGCCGAATGATATGCCGGCTGATTTATGAACAGTACAATCAGTATAATTTTCTGCTGCAGGTGGACGGCCTGATGGATGAAAAGGAAAAAGAGCTCTTTCACGCCGTGTCAAGGAATATGGACGAGGATGTCGCCGTCATGTCGCTGAATATGCTGTCCAAGCTGTTGATGAGATATTATGGCCGGAAGGTGATTATCCTGCTGGACGAATATGATACACCGATGCAGGAGGCATGGATGGACGGCTGCTGGAATGAGATCGTGGCCTTTATGAGAAACCTGTTCAATTCCACCTTCAAAACCAATCCGTTTCTGGACCGGGCGATTATGACCGGCATTACCCGGGTCAGCAAGGAGTCCATCTTTTCCGACGTGAACAACCTAGCCGTGGTGACAACAACCTCAAGCAAATATGCAGATTCCTTCGGCTTCACGCAGGAAGAGGTGTCTGACGCTCTGCAGGAGTTCGGGCTGTCCGACCAAGAGAATGTAGTCAGGGACTGGTACGACGGTTTCACCTTCGGAAGCCGAACAGACATTTATAACCCATGGTCAATCATCAACTTTCTTGAAGAAAAACGGCTTGCGACCTACTGGGCAAACACCAGCAGCAACGGCCTAGTCAGCAAGCTCATCCGCGAGGGCAGCCGGGAGGTAAAGCTCATTATGGAGGATCTGCTGAACGGCGGCACACTCCGCACGCAGATTGACGAACAGATCGTCTTTGTCCAGCTCGGCAACAGCGAGTCCGCTATATGGAGCCTGCTGCTCGCGACCGGATATCTGAAGGCGGAAAGCTATACGTTCGACCCGATGACCGGCGAGGAGGAATATGCGTTAAAGCTCACAAACAAGGAAGTCCGGCTGATGTTCCGGAATATGATTGCGGACTGGTTCCGGCATTATTCCCCGGCGTACAATGAAT
Source organism: uncultured Clostridia bacterium (assembly GCA_947178045.1). Lineage (GTDB taxonomy): Bacteria > Bacillota > Clostridia > Lachnospirales > Lachnospiraceae > RGIG4057. Next base: position 1,946 of record CAMWWR010000016.1, on the reverse strand, counting down.
TCCTCCGTGCGCTGCTGTCCGGCGATCTCGACGCGATGAACGAATATATGAACCGGGTCGCGCTTGCGACCTTCAGCAGCTTTGACACCGGATGCGGCGCGTCCGGGACAGCAGAGCCGGAGCGTTTTTACCACGGCTTTGTGCTCGGGCTGATGGTGGAGCTGTCCGACCGGTATGTCATCACCTCGAACCGGGAGAGCGGCTTCGGCCGCTATGATGTAATGCTGGAGCCGATCCGGAGAAGCGGGGAGGATGCTGCCTTGGCGGATCGAAAGATCAGAAATACAGTTACGGGAAATGCGGTTGCACAGGACGCGATCATCATGGAATTCAAGGTGCACCGCCCAAATCGGGAAAAGAATCTGGAGGAAACGGTGAAAGCCGCCCTTTTGCAGATCGAAGAAAAGCAGTACGCCGCCGCGCTGATCGCGAAGGGAATCCCGGCGGAGCGCATCCGAAAATACGGGTTTGCGTTCGAGGGGAAGAGGGTGCTGATCGGGTGATGCCGCCTGGAAGTGCAGGCGGGCAACGATGGCGGCTACCTTCGTTTCAGCAGCTCCCTCCGCTCTCTCCAGTCTGGCAGCACCGAAGCCACGACCTCGTAAAACTGCGGGGAATGATTCGGTACGAGAAAATGTGCGAACTCGTGCACGACCACATATTCCACGGCCGCCTCAGGCATTTCCGCCAGCATGGTGCTGTAGGTGATAATTTTGCGCACCGTCTGGCAGGAGCCCCAGCGGCTCGTCATTTTGCGGACGCGAATCCCGGGGTACGGCACGCCGAGCGCCTGAAACGCCGGATACCAGCGGCGGGAGAGCTGCTGCATCCGGGCGAGGAATTCCTCTCTTGTACACTCCTGTACCGGATCTCCAGCCGCGCGCCGCTGCTTTTCCTGCTCCTGCCGCTTCCTTTCCTGTTCCTCGCGCTCCGCATACCGCTGCCGTGCCGCCCGGATAAAACCGCTTTTGGAACGCACGAAATCATCCAGAAACCGGAGTGATACTCTCCGATTCGCCGAGACCGTGACCGAGCCGTCCGGGCGCACGCGAAGATTAATATTTTTTACCTTTTTGCGCACAAGCTCGTAACATATCTCGCCCTGCGCGTCCTCCACGGTGCGCAGCGTTCTGCTTTCGTTCATCCTTATTTCCTCCGTCTTTCCGCCCGGCACGAGCAATCACAGAAACCCAAGTCAATAAAAAAACTCCACGGATCGCCCTCTACATCCCCCGAAAAAATCAGAAATGACTTTCACGCGGATTCCGCAAACTCATACCGATTCCGTAAACTCACACCGATTCCGTAAACTCACACCGATTCCGCAAACAGCGGCGTTGACAGATAGCGGTCGCCGGAATCCGGCAGCAGCACAACGATACTCTTGCCCGCGTTCTCCGGACGCTCCGCCAGAATTGCAGCCGCCTTTAATGCCGCGCCGGAGGAGATGCCGACAAGAATCCCCTCACTCACCGCAAAGCGCCTGCCCTCCTCAAATGCGTCCTCATTCTCGATTGTGAGCACCTCATCATAAATCTCTGTTTTGAGCACCTCCGGAACAAAGCCCGCGCCGATTCCCTGAATTTTATGCGGTCCTGCCGCTCCGCCGGAAAGCACCGGACTGGAAGCCGGCTCTACGGCTACGACCTGTATGTTCGGATTCTTCGACTTCAGATATTCACCGACGCCAGTGACCGTTCCACCAGTGCCCACACCCGCAACAAAAATATCCACCCTTCCGTCTGTCTGCTCCCAGATCTCCGGGCCGGTCGTTTCTTTGTGGGCCTGTGGATTGGCCGGGTTCACAAACTGCCCCAGGATAACGGCGTCCGGAATGCTTTCTGCCAGCTCCTCTGCACGCGCGATAGCCCCCTTCATCCCCTGCGTTCCGTCCGTGAGCTCGAGCCTCGCACCGTAAGCCTTCAACAGATTTCTCCGCTCCACGC
>CAMWWR010000015.1 GCA_947178045.1 uncultured Clostridia bacterium | reverse complement strand
GTTTTTATCGGACAATACCTACCCGGGGCTGCCGGCGAAGGATATTCTGTATTCCTCGACGGCGACCGACGAGACGCAGACGAACTGGAACGGGATATTGGGATATCTGCGACTGCGCGTGGAGGAGCCGGTTTTCGTCCCGGCGGTCCGGGTCTATCCGACAGTACAGGATGCTGCTGCGCAGACCATTCTCAACCTGCGCATCGAGCTGTCGGCGGCCAATGCCTGGAGCGGCAGGCTGCACATTGTGAGCAGCGCGCTGCAGGAGGAGACGGTGATCGAGGCGGACATTCTGGCGGGCCGGACGGAGCTTGCGGTCGGGCCGCTGGCGCTCGCAAAGGACGCGCGGCGCTGGGATGAGAATGAGGGGGAGTGCTGTGAGCTGACCGTGCAGCCGGAGGGGCTTTCGCCGCGGACTGTGCGCTTCGGAATACGCAGCTTTGGCGCAAATCGTGAGGGGCGGCTTTGCCTGAACGGGCGGACGATTTTTCTGCGCGGCGAGGCGAATTGTGCAGAATTTCCGGAGAGCGGGCACGAGCCGATGACGGAGCAGGAGTGGCTGACCGCTCTGCGCATGTACCGGCGTTACGGCGTGAATTGTGTGCGCTTTCATTCGCACTGTCCGCCGGAGGCGGCGTTTGCAGCGGCAGACCGGCTCGGCATGCTGCTGCAGCCGGAGCTGTCCTGCTGGAACCCGGAGAACGCGTTCCTGTCAGAGGAAAGCTTTGCGTACTACCGCACGGAGTTGCGGGAGCTGCTGCTTTTTCTGGCGAATCATCCGTCCTTTGTCATGCTCAGCTTTGGAAATGAGCTGCAGACGGACGAGCGGGGGCATGAAAGAATGCGGCAGCTGCTCAGGGAGGCGCATGCGCTGGATTCGACGAGGCTGATCGCGGACGGCTCGAACAACCATTACGGCGGGAGGGGCTGTGAGGCGGAAAGTGATTTTTACGCGGCGCAGAGCTGTCTCGGCAGCGATCTGCGGGGAACCTTCGCCAATATGGAGGGCTATATCAACCAAAAATATCCGAGCGCGTCAGCCGATTACAGGGCTTCCATGAAAAAGCTGCGCGAACAGTATAAAAAGCCTGTGTTCGGGTTTGAGGTGGGGCAGTTTGAGGTGCTTCCCGATTTCGGGGAGCTGGACTGCTTCTGCGGTGTGACGGAACCGGCCAATCTGCGGATGATACAGGAGCGCGTGCGGGAGCGTGGAATCACGCGGGAGGAATGGCACCGCCAGGTCGCAGCGACAGGGGAGCTTGCGCTGATCGGCTACCGGGAGGAGGTTGAGGCGGTGCTCCGCACGGATGAAATGTCGGGACTCTCCCTGCTCGGCCTTCAGGATTTCCCGGGACAGGGGACGGCGCTGGTCGGAATGATGAATTCCCATCTTATGCCGAAGCCGTATCCGTTTGCGAGACCGGAGAGGTTTCGGAGCTTTTTCCGCGAACAGCTGCCGCTTGTCCTGCTTGACCGCTATACCTACGAGAATACAGAATGCCTCACGGCGTCTGTGCTCGCGGCGAATTACGGAAAAAGGGATATCCGCGGCCGTCTGCACGCCGTGCTCTCAGGGGATGGAATACGCCTAGAAAACATTGCAGAAGGAAATAAGGGGGCGGGAGAGGATACGGAAATCTGCTGCCCTTGCGGAAAACTGACGAAGGTGGGAGAGCTGGTGTTCTCTCTGCAGACAATACAAAAGCCGTCGCGTCTTGACCTTCTGGTGGAGATCGGCGGGATGAAAAACCGCTATCCGATCTGGGTGTATCCATCGGTGACGCCGAAATGTCCGGACAGCGTGTATGAGACCAGATGCTTTGACCGTGCGGCAGAGCAGGTGCTGGAGAACGGAGGAATCGTATATCTTGCGCCGGATTCCACAAAGGAGAGCCTGCCGAAGTCCATAAAGGCGCAGTTTACAACGGATTTCTGGTCGGTGGGCACATTTGCCGGGCAGGAGGGCGGCATGGGACAGCTGATCGCCGAAAAGCACCCGTTGTTCCGAAGCTTTCCGACGGAATTTCATACGAACTGGCAGTGGTGGGCGATGGCGGGGCAGCGTGCGGTTATTTTGCCGGAGCGCATGGAGACAATCGTCGCAGAGCTTGACAGCTATGCTTATCTGCGGCCGATGGCACAGCTTTTTGAATGCCGCTGCCGGAACGGAAGGCTGCTTTTTTCCTCGTTCGGGCTGCAGAATCTGCAGCAGTACCCGGAATGCAGAGCGCTGCAGAACAGTATTTACACCTATCTGGCATCGGAGGAATTCCGCCCTGCTCAGACGGTCGCGCCGGAGCGGATCGCGGAGCTCGTAAAGGAGGAGGCATAGTTCGCTGCTGCCGCCAGATCATCCGGTATGAATCGGTCCAGATCAGGAGCGTCCTCAGGTGCTGCGGTATTCGGCCGGTGTGACGCCCTCGTGCTTTTTGAATGCGCTGCAGAAAACGCTCTCGCAGGAAAATCCCGTCTGGAAGCAGATACTTTTGGCGGAGAGCGGAGAGTTTTTTAAAAGGTATTTTGCGGCGGCAATTCGAGTGTCCACAAGATACTGGTGGGGTGTGAAGCCGGTTTCGCGCTTGAATACGCGGATAAAGTGATACGGACTCAGTCCCGCGCGCTTTGCGAGCGCCTCGACCGGAATATCCTCCGCGAAATGTTCGCGGATAAAGGCGGCAGCCTCCTCGGAAATGCTTGCCTGGGGGAGGCTCCCGCTCTTTTGCGGCTGATTCAGAAGAAAAAACGTCAGAAGGTCGTTAATATATTTGGAAACAAGGGGCTCTCTTATGGGAGCCCTGTTTTGGAACAGATCGTAGACCGCCCGCAGCTTTTCGCGGGCAGGATACGGATTTTTCGGGGAAATTACGATGCCGGAGTGCGCGGCGACCGCCTCATAAAAGCCGCGCGCCAGGCTTCCGTCAAAATGAAGCCAGAGGCATTCGCAGCCCGAAGAGGAGCGGTAGGCATGAGGCCGGTAGCAGTCCAGAAACAGGAATTGTCCCGCCGATACCTCGCAGGTGTATGCTTCGGTTGTTACCGCCATACAGCCATGCTCCGCGTACAGGAGCAAGAAGCTGTCGAAGGCCTCGCGGCTCAGGGAATAGCCAGCCTCGTAGATAAAATGACCACACTGCAGCGGATAGAAAAAAAGCTGCCTGGCGGTGACGCTCGGCGTATAAACATAATAATCGGAATGCTTGTCAATATATTTTTCACAGGATTTCATCTGATTTTTCTCCCTGCCCCCATTTCATGAATTTTGTTTTTTGCTCATTTCATGCGATTTTTTCCTTTGCTCATTCCATACGATTTTTTCCCTTGCTTATTTCATACGATTTTTTCCTTTGCTCATTTCATGCGATTTTTCCTCATTGCCCTTTTTGCTTTTTATCCGGGACTTCCACTGCCGCTCAACCCCATCATACCGGATCTCTCAAAAAATATCAACCGCAAAAAATATAAACAGAACAGCAGAGAATCATAATGAAATCAGCTTAAAAATAGAGTATGATGGCAGCATAAAATATAAATCTAGGGAAACGCTGATTAAAGCAGCGCTTCCTTAGAATCCGGAATTTGAAACTTGAATCCAATGTAAAACGAAAACGCAGGCTCAAAAAAAGAATTAAAAACAAAATTTTATTCGGGAGGCAGCCATGGAGAAAGCAAGAGTGTGGGCGGAGAAGGTCACGATACCGACGTATGAGATCGGAAGGGCGGAGAAAAATCCGATGTTCCTTGAAAAGCGCGTTTATCAGGGGAGCAGCGGCAGGGTCTATCCGTATCCGACGATCGAGAGCATCAGCGATGAGAAGGTAGATCAGGAGTACGAGGCGGTGATGCTGGAGAACGAGTATCTGAAGGTGATGGTCCTGCCGCAGCTGGGCGGACGGATACAGAGAGCGTACGACAAGACGAACGGCTACGATTTTGTCTATTACAATCATGTGATCAAGCCGGCGCTGGTGGGGCTGACCGGCCCGTGGATCTCCGGGGGAATCGAATTCAACTGGCCGCAGCATCATCGGCCGACGACCTTCCTGCCGGTGGATTATGTGACGGAGCAGACGGAGGACGGAGCCGCGGCGGTGCTGTTAGGCGATGTGGACCGGATGTACGGGACGAAGGCGGTCACCAGAATCGCGCTGTATCCGGGGAAGGCGTATATCGAGATCACGGGGCAGCTCTACAACCGGACGCCGCTGCCGCAGACCTTTCTGTGGTGGGCGAATCCTGCCGTCGCGGTCAACGATCAGACGCAGTCCATCTTTCCGCCGGATGTGCATGCGGTGATGGATCACGGAAAGCGCGATGTTTCCCGCTTCCCGATCGCGACCGGCGTATATTACAAGAAGGATTACAGTGAGGGCGTCGATATTTCGCGTTACAAAAATATTCCGGTGCCGACCTCCTACATGGCGGAGAAATCCCGCTATGATTTCGTCGGCGGCTATGATTACGGCAGGGAGGCGGGACTTCTGCATGTGGCGGATCATCATGTCTCGCCGGGAAAAAAGCAGTGGACCTGGGGCTGCGGCGATTTCGGCAGAGCATGGGATCGGAATCTGACGGATGAGGACGGGCCGTACATTGAGCTGATGACGGGCGTCTATACGGATAACCAGCCGGATTTCACCTGGCTGAAGCCGTTTGAGGAAAAGGTGTTCCGCCAGTATTTTATGCCGTACAAGGCGGTAGGACAGGTAAAAAACGCGACAAAGGAAGCCGTGGTTACGTTCTCGTGCGGGGACGGGCAGGCGCAGGTCGTCGTATATGCGTCTCAAAGGTTTCCGGAGGCGCTTGTGCGGCTTAAGGCGGGAGAAACAGTTCTGCTGGAGGAGAGGACAAAGCTCTCACCGGTGAAAATATTTAAGAAGAGCGTTCCGCTTGCGGGGGCGGCGGAAAAGGAGCTGCAGCTTGAGGTATGGTCGGACGGAAAGCTTCTTGTCAGCTGCAGGGAAGAGAAGGAGGACATTCCAAAGCTGCCGGAGCCGGCACAGGCCGCGGCCGCGCCGGAGGAGCTTATGACGAATGAGGAGCTTTATCTGACCGGACAGCATCTGGAGCAGTACCGCCATGCGACCTTCCTGCCGGACCCGTATTACCTGGAGGGCTTAAAGCGTGACCCGGGCGATATCCGGATCAACAATGCGTACGGGAAGCTGCTGCTTGGCAGGGGGCAGTTCGCACAGGCGGAGGGATATTTGAAGAAGGCGCTGGAGCGCCTGACATGGCGGAATCCGAACCCGTACCACAGCGAGACCTTTTATCTGCTGGGGCTGAATTATTTTTACCGGGCGGAGGAGACACAGATACGGTGCAGCGGAGAATACGCGGACCTGGCAGAGCAGTATACCGCCGGGGCATACGAGAATTTATACAAGGCAGCCTGGAGCTGCGAGCAGCAGGAAAAATCATATTACTACCTGGCCGCGCTTGACGCGAGGGCGGGGAAATGGATGCCGGCGCTGGAGCACGTTGAGAGATCGCTCGTGCGGAATACCCACAATGTGAAGGCGCGGGGATTGAAGGCATATCTGCTGCGGAAGCTGGGCAGGGAGGAAGAGGCGGTTCGGTGGATTGAGGCCAGTCTCGCGCTTGACCCGTTTGATTTTGTCTCCTGCAGCGAGGCGGCGGTGCTGCATGTCTCCGGTGCTGCCGGTGAGCTTCGCGGCAAGCTGCGGGATTTCCCGGAAAATTACCTTATGGCTGCGCGGGATTACGCGGAGTTCGGCGCGTACGAGGAGGCGTGCGGGCTGCTGCAGAGCTGTGCGAAGGAACAGCCGCTGCTGAAATATTATGAGGCATATTACCGCGCTGTTCAGCGGGCGGCAGAAGCACAGGCGGCACGGTCCTGCACAGAAACAGATTCTCAAAATGCCCACACACCGTGGGAGGAGCTTCTCGAGCAGGCGGAGCGTGTTCCGGCAGACTACTGCTTCCCGAACAGGCTGGAGGACATCGCGGTCCTGCGCTTTGCGATTGCACACGGCTGCAGGAAGCGCGCGCCGTATTATCTTGGCTGTCTGTTTTACGATAAGCTGCAGTGGCAGGAGGCAGCCGCCCTGTGGGAAATGGCGGCGGAGGCGGAGCCGGATTTCCCGACGGTGCACCGGAACCTCGCTATTGCGTACTACAATAAAAAGGGGGACGGGGAAGCGGCAAGGAGCGAGCTGGAGCGCGCCTTTGCGCTGGACACCTCGGACGCCAGAGTTTTCCTCGAGCTGGATCAGCTGTACAAAAAGCTCGGGATGAGCTGCGGGGAGCGTCTCGCAAATTATGAGAAATACCCGGAGCTTTTGGGAAAGCGGGATGATCTCTATGTGGAATATATCACGCTGCTCAACGCGGCGGGGAAATATGAAAAAGCGCTGAGCTGCATTATGGGACGCCGTTTCCATCCGTGGGAGGGGGGAGAAGGCAAAATCACAGAGCAGTATACGCTCGCGCTTTTAGAGCTGGCAAAGGAGAAAATGCAGAGCGGCGGATACACCGATGCGGAGGCGCTGCTGAGAAGAGCGCTCGTTCTGCCGGAGAACCTCGGCGAGGGGAAGCTGGAGGGAACGAAGGACAATCACCTGTATTACCGGCTTGGACTCTGCCTCAGGGCCCAGGGGAGGCCGGAGGAGGCTGACGCCTGCTTCCTGCTCGCCACGGAGGGAACCGACGAGCCGGCGGGCGCAATGTACTACAACGATCAGCCGGCGGAGATGATCCTTTATCAGGGACTTGCGTGGAAGGAGCTCGGAAAGGCGGCCCGGGCAAAATCCCGCTTCTACCGCCTGATCGATTACGGGGAAAAGCATCTGCGCGACGAGGTAAAGATCGATTATTTTGCGGTTTCCCTGCCGGATTTCCTGATCTTTGACGAGGACTGCACGGTACGAAACCGGGCGCACTGCTATTATCTGATGGCGCTCGGCAATCTCGGACTGGGAGAGACGGCGAAGGCACAGGAATTTGCCGCGCGCGCCGCAGAGCTTCATCCGGTCTTCCGCACGGGACGTTTCAGGATCTTCTTTTAAGAAAACGCTGATGAAAGCGTTTCCTTAAAGGCATTTTCTTCTTGCTTTTCCCCGTGCGAACGAATACAATAAACAAAGCTGCCGATACTAAGGCGGCAATACAAAAAGCAAGGAGAAACCGGTCATGAACATCCTGGTAACCGGCGGAGCCGGGTATATCGGCTCCCACACCGTAATTGAGCTTATGAACAGCGGACATCAGGTAGCCGTTGTGGACAATCTGGCAAATTCCTGCGAGAAATCGCTGGAGCGCGCCGCGGAAATCGTCGGGAGAGAAATCCCGTTTTATAAGGCGGACATCAGAGACCGGGAGGGCTTATCCGGGGCGATGAAGGCGCACGAGGACAGAACGGGGCAGGCCTTTGACTGCTGCATCCATTTTGCCGGGCTGAAATCCCCGAACGAGTCGATTCGAATTCCGCTGGAGTATTATGACAACAACATCACGGGAACGCAGGTCCTGCTCGGCGAGCTGATCCGGCACGGCTGTAAAAACATGATTTTTTCATCCTCGGCCTCGGTGTACGGCAGTCCGGCGGTGATCCCGGTCACGGAGGAATGCCCAAAGGGACAGTGCACCAATCCGTACGGGTGGACGAAGAGCATGCTGGAGCAGATTCTGACGGACCTGCAGACGGCGGATCCGGAGTGGAACATCGTTCTGCTGCGCTATTTCAATCCGATCGGCGCGCATGAGAGCGGGCTGATCGGAGAGGACCCGAACGGCATCCCGAATAATCTGATGCCGTATATCACGCAGGTGGCGGCGGGCAGGCGGAAGGAGCTGAATATATACGGCGACGACTATGATACGCCGGACGGCACGGGCATCCGCGATTATATCCATGTGGTCGACCTGGCGCGCGGCCATGTGAAGGCGCTGGGGGCGATCGGGAACAAATGCGGGCTCGCGGTATATAACCTCGGCACCGGCAGGGGCTATTCGGTCCTGGAGGTGGTGAGGGCCTTTGAGGAGGCGAACGGCGTGAAGATTCCGTATATCATCCGGGAGAGGCGCGCGGGGGATGTCGCGGTCAGCTATTCCGACCCGGCAAAGGCGGAGCGCGAGCTGGGCTGGAAGGCGCAGTACGGCATCACGGATATGTGCCGGGACGCATGGAACTGGCAGAGAAAGAATCCGGACGGGCTGAGCGGACGGTAAACGGCGCAGGTGGTAGGCGGCGCGGATGTTTTTGCCCGGGGAGCCGGTGCGGCGGAAAACGAAAATTTCGTAATTCCTGGCGCGGGGCTGCTGCGGGAGGATTGCTGATTTCCTGCGGTTTCCGGGAGGTTCCTGCCGGAAACCGAAATTTGATTGTAAAAGCTGCGAAAATGTTTCGCAAAGATTGTAGCTTTTTCACAAGGATGTTTTCGCTATTTTGGTAAATCGTGCAGTAGCGCTTTTTTTGACTTCATGCTAAAATGGAAACAGATGCCTTTGCAGAGATAAAATTCTGCAGGAGTGCGGCCGCGGAAAAACGGCTGCGGCAAGGAAAGGAGATTTGCATGAAGTTTGGATATTTTGACGACGCCAGGAAGGAGTATGTCATCACGACGCCGGAGACTCCTTACCCGTGGATCAATTATCTCGGATCCCAGGCGTTTTTTTCGCTGATTTCAAATACGGCGGGGGGCTACAGCTTTTATAAGGATGCGAAGCTGCGCCGCATCACGCGTTTCCGCTACAATAATGTGCCGCTGGATATGGGCGGCGGCCGCTATTTTTATCTGTATGACGGCGGAGATTTCTGGTCTCCGGGCTACGCGCCGGCAAGGCGGAAGCTCGATTCCTACGAGTGCCGGCACGGTATGGGCTACACGATCATCAAGGGCAGCCGGAACGGCGTTGAGGCGGAGGTGACCTTCTTTGTGCCGCAGGATTACAACGGCGAGGTACATAAGGTCGTCGTGCGCAACACCGGCACGGAAAAAAAGGAACTGAAGCTTTTTTCCTTTGTCGAGTGGTGTCTGTGGAACGCGCAGGATGACAGCACGAATTTCCAGCGCAATTTCAATACGGGCGAGGTCGAGATCAAGGGCTCCGTCATCTACCACAAGACGGAGTACAAGGAGAGGCGCGATCACTACGCGTTCTACTCGGTCAATGCGCCGGTGGCCGGCTTTGATTCCGACCGCGAGACGTTCCTCGGAACCTGGGGCGGCTTTGAGAGCCCGAAGGTGGTCGCGGAGGGCAGGCCGGGCAATTCCGTCGCGGACGGCTGGTCCCCGATCGCCTCGCACTGCGTGGAGTTCACGCTTGCGCCGGGAGAGGAAAAGCAGCTGGTATTCGTTCTCGGGTATGTGGAGAATGCAGCGGATGAAAAATGGGAATGGCAGCTCGGCACGCCGGACGCGGAGGGACTTCTGCAGTCGACGTCGGCGCCGAACGGCACAAATATTATCAACAAGAAAAAGGCCGAGGCGATGATCGCGCAGTTTGAAAAGGCCGAGGCGGTGGATCTCGCATTTGCGCAGCTCAGGGAATACTGGGACGGGCTTCTGTCCAAATATGCGGTTAAGACGGCGGACGAGCGGGTCGACCGCATGGTCAATATCTGGAATCAGTATCAGTGCATGGTGACCTTCAACCTGTCCCGGAGCGCCTCCTATTTTGAATCCGGCATCGGGCGGGGCATGGGCTTCCGCGATTCGAATCAGGATCTGCTCGGCTTTGTGCACCAGATTCCGGACCGCGCGCGGGAGAGGCTCATCGACCTCGCGTCGACGCAGCTGCCGGACGGCGGCGCGTACCATCAGTACCAGCCCCTGACCAAGAAGGGCAACGACGAGATCGGCGGCAATTTCAACGACGATCCGCTCTGGCTGATCCTGGCTGTGGTCGCGTACATCAAGGAGACGGGGGATTACGGCATTCTCGACGTTATGACGCCATACGACAACCGGGACGAGCTCGCGGCGCCGCTCGCGGATCATCTGAAGCGCGCGTTCGACCATGTTATCAACAATCTCGGACCGCACGGGCTGCCGCTGATCGGGCGCGCGGACTGGAATGACTGCCTGAATCTGAACTGCTTCTCGTCCGAGTCCGGAGAGCCGTTCCAGACCGTGACGAGCAAGGACGGCAAGGTGGCGGAGTCCGTCATGATCGCAGGCATGTTTGCCTATATCGGCGAGGAGTACGCCGTGCTGATGGACAAAACCGGGAACCGGGCGGAGTCGGAGCGTGCGATGCGCGAGGTCGAAAAAATGCGGGAGACGATCCTGCGCGACGGCTACGACGGGGAATGGTTCCTGCGTGCGTACGATGATTTCGGCCGCAAGATCGGCAGCAGGGAATGCGAGGAGGGCAAGATCTTTATCGAATCGCAGGGCTTCTGCGTTCTCGGCAAATGCGGACTTGACGACGGAAAGGCGATTGCGGCGCTGGACGCCGTGGGAGAGCGGCTCGGCACGAAATACGGCCTTATGCTCAACAACCCGGCATTTACGAGGTATTATCTGGAATACGGTGAGATATCCACCTACCCGGCAGGCTACAAGGAAAACGCGGGTGTGTTCTGCCACAATAACGCCTGGATTATATGTGCCGAGGCGTTCATAGGCAGGGGCGACCGGGCGTTTGATTACTATACCCGGATCGCGCCGGCGTACACCGAGGAGTATTCCGAAATTCACCGCCTGGAGCCGTATGTGTACGCGCAGATGGTGGCGGGCAGGGACGCGAAGCGCTTCGGCGAGGCCAAGAATTCCTGGCTGACCGGCACGGCGTCGTGGAATTTTGTTGCGATCTCGCAGTATATTCTCGGCGTGAAGCCGGAGTATGACGGCCTGATGATTGACCCGTCGATACCGGCGGCCTGGGACGGCTATGAGGTTGTCCGTCAGTTCCGCGGGGATACGCTGCGGGTCAAAGTGAAGAATCCGAAGCATGTCTCGAAGGGTGTTGTGAGCCTCGTCGTCGACGGGAAGGAAATTTCCGGAAACATCATACCGGTGTTCGGCGACGGGAAGGAGCACGAGGCCGAGGTGACGCTCGGCTGAGGCGGCGGGTGTGGCGTCCGGGGAGAATGTCCGGCGCATCTGCAGAGAAAGCTTCCGGGGCGGTCCTGGTGAGGGGCTGCCCGCCGGAGGAATCCGTGACGTTCCTCCGGGCGGTCTTTCCGGGCGGCGGGTCGCACCCGTCGCCCGGAAAAATTAAATATTCAAAATCTTCTTTACAAAATCACCGAAACAAGGTATAATACCCTATGTGTTCCGCTCAAATGAATATTTTCTACATTTTATTATGCATCTGTAGCTCAGCTGGATAGAGCAATGGCTTCCGAAGCCAGAGGTCGTAGGTTCGAATCCTATCAGGTGCATTTTGTACCTGTGCGGTATTGCGGGGCTGTCCGTGATACCGCATCCATTTCATTATCCCCGTTTTTTCTCCTGTCCTTCCGACCGGAAGTGTTAGCACCCCGGCAGTCCGAACAATGGTATTTTAACGGCATCTGTCCGGAGCGGTGCGGGAATGAGAGCTTACGATGAAAACAAAGAATATAAAGCTTATGATATATTCCGGTTTGCTTTTTATGGGAATCGGTATGATAATCTTTCCGACAAATTCCATGCCCGATTCCGAGCCGCTATCGGGCGGAAAGGCTGCGTTGCCGGCAATCGTCCCGCAGCTTCTGTTCCTGACGCCGGGGGCATCCTCCCAGGGTGGGCTGACGCCTGCGCCCGATGTGGTGACGCCGTCCGGCCCCGCAGGATCGCCGACGCCCGCCGCGACGCCGACGCCTGTTCCAACCCCGACTCCGGAGCCAACCCCGACGCTTTCGCCGGAAAACAATCCTCTGCTGTCGGAGATATCGGACGATCTCGGGGCGCTGGCCGAAGCTTATTTTTCGACAATTCTTGGTGATTCGTTCGAGGAGTATAAAAATCTGTTCTACAATGCGGAATATGTGAATGAAGAGCTCACGAAAAAGAGGGTGGAGTATATTGTCCAGTACCATAATATAGAGTGCTATGCCAAAAGAGGCGCCGGGCCGGTCGATTATGTGCTGTATGTGCTGAATGATGTGGAGATTGCCACCATTGATACCTATGCTCCTTCGATGGAGCAGCTCTATGTCAAATATGATGAGGACGGAAATCCGAAGATTTTTATTGCCGGCGATTCGTTCAGTCCGGAGGAGGCCGCCTATCTGGACGAGCTGAATGCCATGCCGGATGTGAAGGCGCTGATCGAGGACGTCACGGAGCGCATGAACGAGGCTGTCTCGTCGGATGCGGAGCTCCGGAACTTTATACTCAGGCTGCAGGGAAATCAGTGATCCTCACCGGTTTCGGGCGGCGGCCGGGAAAAGAAGAATATGCTTTTGATTTCAGAAGGCGCGAGGTCTTGCCGGGTCAGCGGGAAGAGCCTGCGCTTTCTGCTTTTTGCGGGAAAAACGTCGGTGAAATAAGACAAAAGAGATGTGGCGGAAAGCGGTAAAGTGTGCTAAAATAAATGGCGGGGCCGCAGCATGGAGACTAAAATGATAAAATTATCGAAAAGCTTTTTTGAAAACGGAGAGGAGCCGGCC
>CAMWWR010000014.1 GCA_947178045.1 uncultured Clostridia bacterium | reverse complement strand
GATTTTATGGTATTTTCGAGTGACCTTGCGAAACTGGCAATAAATATCTGCTCACGGATCTGCTCGCTGAGCGAAAAACGGAAATCCTGTACGCTTTGGCCCTGGTACTTTGTAAAAAAGCTGTCGCTGTAAGGCAGAAGCTTCATGGCACAATAAGATATATTGATCAGGTTGACCGGCATCTCGATGCCCTTGCTGCTCCGCACCATATAGCTGCATAATGACCAAAACGATTTCTGCTCATAATAGCTGGTCTCTATCGGCCATCGGAAAGGGTACAGGAACAAAGGGATATACTGCATCCAGCTGCTCCCTGTGTGCCGCAACAGCTCATCTTCCTGCCATGCATAGCAAATCTGTAGCTGTGTCGGGAAGACCGTGCTGAAGAACAGCCTCCTGGAACCGGATCCCCTGTCAGTGGCGGTCACATAGGCAAGGACCTCCCAGCTGCCAAACAGGTTGGTCAGCACGCGCCTCACCGCAGTGTAGTAGCCGCCAATCTTTTCCTCAGAAAAACGGAAGTCGTCCTGTATGGACAGCCTTGCCCCATGCTTTGCAGGCCTGCCCTTCTTCCCTGTCCTTTCCGGGGCCAGGCCGTAGACTACCGAGTCGGTGCGCGCATTGCAAATGATGTCCAGGTTAGGGAATTCCTCCAGCAGGGCGATGATGTCCCTCTTCGCATACCAGCTGTCGCAGAGCATGACTACCTCCCGCTCGCTGTGCAGCACTGGCATCACCTGCCTGACCATGTTGGCGGCAAGGGACAGCTTGCTCTCCTTCTTGTTCCACATGCGGTACCCCAACGGGACTTCCAGATAGGAGACCTTTCGGGACCTCCAGACGGGGACGAGCAGCATCAGGCTCACGAAGCAATGCCCGTTGAGGTAGCTTGAGCCATTATGGGCGGCATGGTCAAAAAGCTTTGAGATGTCCTCGAACTTCCTTCCGAATTTAGGGACCATCGTGTCATCGATGCAGGGGAAGACGGGCTGGAGCCGGAGCCTTTCGGGTACCATGCCAAGGGCAAGTGCGGCGGTGGTATTCATGAAAGAGGAATAGTCTGCTTTCGCATAGGAACATGCATAATAGAACGCGTTGAGAGACTTTTCCGTTATCCTTGACAGGAAGTGCCTGTAAAGGAGACGGATGGAGCCTGCGGATTCCAGTGCCAGCATGGAAAGCACGAAAAGGAACAGGCTTTCGGCAGTTGGGGCGGTAAAAGCCCTAAAGTACACAGAAAAATAATTATAAAGTCTACCAATTATGCTTTTTTCGTTGTATAATAAGTTCGACGTACAAGGTCACTTCTTTCGCAGTTATTTGTTGGCAAACTTATTATACTACAAAGAAGACCTTGTACGTTATTTTTTGAAAAACTTGTAAACTGGTGTAAGAATATAAGAATATGTTGAAAAAGAGGGCAGAGCAGTCTGCCTTTTTTGTTGTGCTAAAACAGGCATTAAAAAATGCAGAAGGAGAATTATGTTGTTACTTTATGTGTCACGAGCATTTGTTTCGTGATTATAATATGCTCTAAAATATATGATTATAAAGCCATAAGATTCTAAAACAACTATAACATATTTCAAGTGTTAAAAACTCTCTTAATATGCCTGTATATATTATTTTTACAATTTTGTTTAATGCCAAGCAGAAACTATAATCAAGACAAAAAGAACGAGAATAGTATGTATGGAACTTTAAATTGTGCTATATTTCGAATAAATGTTCTGACTGGTAGATTGTATTGAAAAATGATATGATTGTATATAAAAAAATAGAAAGGAAGTTATGATATTATATTTATCTGTTTTGCTTTCAGCTTTGAATATATTATTTGCTATTTTAGATGTAGTTTCTTTACTCCTGGTATCCGACGTCTTTCCTTGGACTGTTTCAATTTGTCACCTACAAGGATATAAAAGTTTCTTTCATAACAGTCTGAGCTGAGTACGAGGTCACGGACGATAGAGGTAATACCAAGCTTGTTGGAACGGAGCATAAACTAGGGGTTGGCGAATAACTCTAATTAATCAGTGAAAATAATTATTATCAATACATAAATAATGACAGATCTTTTATCAGGAAAACAGGGGTTGGGGGAAAGTAAACTCCTGATTGCTACAGTATCGCAGGCAGAGCCGTGATATCTGTGGATATAAGGACGGGAAAAAGAGAAACGGAGGAGGAAAACGATGCGGCACAAAAAATTCTTTCAGAGAGCAACAGCGGGCGCACTGGCATGGCTCATGCTGTTTCAGTCATTTGCGGAGGAGGTATCGCCGGCGCTGACGGTTCAGGCGGCTCAGACAGTCCTGACCGCGCAGCAGGCAGAGGGAGAACCAGGAACCGGGGCCGAGTCGGCCGGAGGGCAGGAATTCGATTTTGCTGCGGCTGCATCGAACACTGCATCCGGGGAAATCCGCATTGGCGACAGGATGACAATTCGTCTGAACGCGGCCGGAGGGACGGGAGCACCCGCCGAAAAGGAGGTGCGCTGCGGCCTGGAGTGCGGAACCCTGCCGACACCGATAAGGGAGGGCTATACCTTCCTTGGCTGGTACACGGAACCGGAGGACGGGAGTGGGACGTGTGTCACGGAAACCTCGATCGCAGGCGTGGGCACGGCGGAGCTGTACGCGCATTGGAAGGCGCTTTCGTTTCGTGTAGCGCTGTACGGCGGCGGAACCGGGGACGAAGCGGCAGAGCCGTCCGACAGTATTGTGGTGACCTGCGGCAGAACCTGGGGCAGATTGCCGCAGCCGGAGCGGGAGGGCTTTGAATTCGACGGCTGGTATACGGCATATAACGGGGGAAGAAGGATTGCGGAGGATGATCTGGTCGGGCAGGATTATATTGCTTCGGCGTCCGCACTGTATGCACACTGGAAGGGAAAAACAGTAACGGTTTCGTTCGACACGGACGGCGGCTACCCGGTTCCGGAGCCGGTAACGGCCGAGACGGGGAAGGAATACGGCGCGTTTCCGATCGTATGGCGGGACGGCTATGTTTTCGCAGGCTGGTATCTGTCGGGGGAAGGTTCTGTGCCGTTGTCAGACGACACCATCGTGATAACGGATACGGATCATACGCTGAAGGCGGCATGGGAGGCCGTGGGCGTTGCCGTTTCCTTTGACGCGAATGGCGGGAAAAAAATATCGACCGTAAAAACGGTGCCGGCGGGGAAGCGTTACGGCACGTTGCCGACGCCGGAATACGCCGGGCATACGTTCCTGGGCTGGTATCTGCCCGCGACCGACACAAATACGGCAGGGCAGGCCGATACGCTTGTGACAGCGGACACGCCTGTGACACGGACGGATGCGCACACTCTGTATGCACGCTGGACCGTGAACGAATATACGGTAACTCTGCTCAGCGGCATGGATGAAGTGCCGGACGGCAGCATCCGCGTACAGTACGGGGAGAGCTATGGCAATCTGCCGGAGCTTGCAAAAGAAAATTACACCTTCCTCGGATGGTATACAAAAACGACCGGCGGCGCAAGGGTTGAAAACACGGATGAGGTGAAGCTCACCGCCGACCAGACGCTGTACGGCAGATGGGAGGGGAAGGCCTGCACCGTCACATTTAACCGCAACGACGGGGGAAGCTCTTCCGACAGCAAGACCGTAAATTACGGCAGAATGTACGGAACGCTGCCGACGCCGTCCAGAACGGGCTATGTATTTGAGGGCTGGTATCTGGTCGGGCCGGACGGTGTCCGGATAAAGATCACAAAGAGTGATACGGTCAGACAGACCACGGATCATACGCTGTATGCGGCGTGGGCGGTGAAGGTGCCGCTGATTACGCTGAACGCAGAAGGCGGTTCCATGATCTATAACGGGGAATTGGTCAAGAGCTGTAAGCTTCCGCTGGAGTACGGCAGCAGGTACGGTGTGCTGCCGACGCCGGAGCGGGAGGGCTATACCTTTGCCGGGTGGCACGATTCCTCCACGAAGGACAGTCCGATCACCTCTGCCACCATCGTGACGGCGACCGCGGATAAAACAATCTATGCGCACTGGAATGGCAATACCTATACGGTACAGTTTGACGCCGCCGGTGGTACAGTCCCGGAGAGTGCGAGGTCCGTTATCTATGGGGAGACCTACGGGGAACTTCCGACACCGGAAAAAGAAAATTATACGTTTACCGGCTGGTACACGGAGCCGGGCGGACAGGGAACGAAAATTACAAAGTCCTCCACGGTTCGGTTTACGGGAACACAGACGCTGTACGCCGGATACCGGGGGAAGGCGGTCGCGCTCACCTGCAATGCGAACGGAGGAAATCTCTCCTCCACAGGAAGGATCGTATATTACGGCGAGCCGTTCGGCACGCTGCCGACGCCGAGCCGCAGCGGTTATGTGTTCGACGGCTGGTACACGGCGGCGTCCGGCGGGGACAGAATAACGGCGGAGAGCATCGTCCGGCTGACGACTGACACGGAGCTGTACGCACACTGGAGCATGGTGACGTACAAAATAAGCTTTGACGCGAATGGCGGTATTGCCAGCTCCGACTCCAAGCAGGTGGTCTACGGGGAGGCCTACGGCGCATTGCCGTACGCGACCCGGGACGGCTATACCTTCCTTGGCTGGTATACCTCGACGACCGGGACGACCGCGCTCTCGGAAACGGATATCGTAAAAACCGCGGCGAACAAAACCTATTATGCGAAATGGCAGGCCAACCAATATACCGTGACCTTCGCAATGAACGGGGGAACCGCGTCCACCAGCAGCAAGCAGGTGACCTTCGGCAGCAGCTACGGCACGCTGCCGACGCCGAAGCGCACCGGCTACACCTTTGCGGGCTGGTACACGAAGGATACCTACGGCTCCAAGCGGACGTCCACAAGCAAGGTGGACATCGCCGGCAACCACACGCTGTACGCAAAGTGGAAGTCGGAAATCTATGTAGTGACCTTCGGGCCGAACGGCGGGACGGTGGCGGTCAGGGATGTGGCCGTGCCGGTTGGCGTCGTCTACAGCGCGTTCCCGACGCCGGAGCGGGAGGGCTATGATTTTACCGGCTGGTACACGACTGCAGCGACCGCCTCGGGTGTCCGGGTAACCTCGCTGAGCGGCGCGAGTACGCTGTATGCGCGCTGGCAGGGCAAGAGGTATCAGGTAACCCTTGACCCTCTCGGCGGGGCTCCGCTCTGCCAGAGCACCGTGACCTACGGGGAGGCCTACGGCACGCTGCCGACCCCGTCGAAGGCCGGCTTTACGTTCTCGGGCTGGTATACAGCGCCCGAGGGAGGCACAAAGATTACGGCGACAACAACCGTAAAAACCGCGGGGGCGCACACGCTGTATGCGCGCTGGAAGAGTGTGAGCTCCAAGTTAAGCTATGACGCGAACGGCGGCAAGGCGATCACAACGACAAAGACCGTCACCTCGGGCAGCGCCTACGGCACGCTCACCGAGCCGACGAGGACGGGCTATGCCTTCGAGGGCTGGTACACCTCGCCTGCCGGCGGACAGCGGGTCACCTCGGATACGATTGTGACGGCGATGGCCGACCATACGCTGTATGCTCACTGGGCGATTCTGCACCCGACCATCAAATTCATGGCGAACGGCGGAAGGGTGTACGAGAACGGCCTGAAAACCACCAGCACTGAGTTGAGCTACACCTGGGGACAGAAATACGGGAGCTTCCCGAAGGCGGAGAGGACGGGCTATACCTTCACGGGCTGGTATACGAGTTCCACGGGAAGCACCCGGATCACGGAGGATATGATCTGCGAGGCCGATGACACCCTGTACGCACACTGGCAGGGAATTTCGCAGCAGGTACGTTTCGACGCAAACGGCGGATATCTCAGCGGGAACGGCACGGCAATCACCGTTGTCTACGGGGAGACCTACGGCACGCTGCCGACACCGGTGCGCGAGGGCTATTCATTTGACGGCTGGTATACCAAACCGATGGGCGGCGAAAAAATTACCGCCTCATCCGTGGCGGAGCTGCTGGCGGAGCAGACGCTGTATGCGCACTGGAGCATTGCATCCTACACGGTTACACTGGACGGGAACGGAGGCACCTCTGTTGTCGTCTCGGCGGACGGCACGTCAAAAACCGTCTCAACAAGAACGCAGAAGGTAATTTACGGCGGCACTTACGCCGGGGATAACGGGATGTTCCCGGGATTCTCCCGGACGGGCTATGATTTCACAGGCTTTTTTACGGAAATTGAGGGCGGAGAGCAGATCACGGTCGGGACGGAGTTTACCGCGAACGCGGCGCAGCGGCTGTATGCGCACTGGGAGCCGAAAAGGGTCGTCGTAACCTTTGACGACGGCTCCGCGGATACGGCGGTGGGCCGGAAAACGGTCGTTTACGGGAAGGTATACGGGCAACTGCCGGAGCCGGTGAAGAAGGGATATCAGTTCGGAGGATGGACAACGCTGGACGGGGGCAGTACCCTCGTCACGGCGGACAGCGAGGTTAAAAAGACCTCGAGCCACATGCTGTACGCGCGCTGGACCGCGCAGGAGTATACCGTGAGCTTTGACGCAAACGGCGGTACGGTCGGCCAGAGCCAGAAAACCGTCATATATGATAAGGCTTATGGCAGTCTGCCGGAGGCGGGCCGGGAGAACGGCACCTTCCTCGGCTGGTATACGGCCAGAGAAGGCGGAGAGCAGGTAACGAACAAAACGATATATGATATTCCGGCGGACTCCGTGCTGTACGCGCACTGGCAGAAAGCAGCCTGTCAGATAAGCTTTGACCCGACGGGAGGCAGGGCGGAGACATACACAAAGGCGGTCTGCCCGGGCAGTCTCTACGGAACTCTGCCGAATGCGGTTCGGGAGGGCTGGAACTTCGCGGGCTGGTACACGGAGCCGGCGGGCGGCAGCGAGATTTTCGGGACGATGCGCATGACCAGCGGCGCTCAGACACTGTATGCGCACTGGGACAAGGCAACGGCGATCCTTCTCTTCCACGCGAACGGCGGCAATCTGGAAACGGCGGAAAAGACGGTTGCGTACAGCGACAGCTGCGGTGAGCTCCCGAAGCCGACACTCGCGCATTACAGCTTTGACGGCTGGTATACCGCGCAGGAGGGCGGCAGCAGGATCACTGCCGAAAGCCGGGTATATACGACCGGAATATATATGCTGTATGCGCACTGGACGTCGGACACGGTGACCGTCACCCTTGACGCGCAGGGCGGCAGCTGCAGCACCACTTCAAAATCGGTACACTATGAGCAGAGCTACGGGGAACTTCCGGACGCGCAACGCGACGGATACACGTTCGCGGGCTGGTATACCGCGGAAGCAAGCGGCGAGCAGATCACGGAGGAGACGGCAGTATGGAACGCGGAGCCGCATACGCTCTATGCCCACTGGGAGAGCGGGGATGTGCGCATTCTGTTCGATGCGAACGGCGGCACGGCGGAATTCGCAGAGAAAAAGGCGCCGGCAAGGGGAACCTACGGCGTGCTGCCGAAAGCCGTGCGCGAGGGATATCAATTCCTGGGCTGGTACACGGAGGCGGACGGCGGCAGCAGGATCCAGGCGGGCGATGCCGTCGCCGCGCAGGAGGAAGCGCCGCGCGAAATAACGCTCTATGCGCACTGGCAGGCAGAACATTATACCGTCACCTTTGACGCCATGGGCGGAAGCTGCCCGATGCAGTCAAAGGAGGTAACCTTCGGGGAGGCCTACGGAGAACTCCCGGCAGCGGAGTACGAGGGCTATGTTTTCGTGGCCTGGTATCTTGAGACCGCGGGGCAGAACCGGATCGACAAAGAGACAGCCGTGACAACGGCCGGTGATCACACACTCTACGCATACTACGTCGAGGCAGCGGAAAAAGCGCCGGCGAACAGAGCGGCGATGCACTTCGGGCAGGAAGGCATCAGCCCGGCGAGCGGCAACGTCTCCTTCTCGGTCACGGACATGGTGATGAACATTCCGGGGCTGAGCCACAATATGACGCGAACCTACAATTCGCAGAATACGGCAGCCACGGCGATGGGACGCGGCTGGAGCTTCGGCTTTGAGGGCCGCTGTGAGCTTTACGACGACGGAGCCATTGTGTATCTGCCGGACGGCAGCGCACATTTATTCCTGCTGGACGGGGAGCGCTATGCCGGCGAGGGCAGCCGCGCTCTGCTGGAGCGCGGGGAGAACGGCAGTTTTGTTCTCACGCAGCCGGATCAGGTGAAGTACGGTTTCGGTGCGGACGGGATGCTTGCCTATATCGAGGACCGGCACGGTAACCGCACGGTAACCGGCTATACGGACGGCAGAATCTCCAGCCTCACGGATCCGGTCGGCAGAGTGTACCGGCTGGAAACGGACGGTGAGGGCCGCATCGTAAAGATCACCGATCCGATGGAAAACAGCGTGAGCTATGCCTACAACGGGGAAGGTCTGCTGATTTACGCGACCAATCTGCTCGGCGGCGTGACGACCTACGAATATGACAGCCGGGGCTGCCTTGCCCGCATCACCGACCCGAATGGCAATGTCATTCAGGATTTTGTCTACACGGACGACGAGCAGAAGGACGAGGCCGCCGGGCTTGCGGTGACAAAGTGCGTCGATTCCTACGGCGGGATCCGGACGTATACCTATCACCCGGACGAAAACAAAACGGAGATCACGGACGAAGCCGGAAGGAAATGGACGTACTGGTACAACAGCGACATGTACATCACGGACGTTCAGAATCCGGACGGGAGCATGACGCGGACGGAGTATTATGAGAACGAGGAGGGCTGCCATTACGCGGATGTCCGGTCGGAAACCGACGAAGCCGGGAATGTAACGCGGTACGAGAGAGATGCGAACGGAAACACCACAAGGATCCTCTACTGCGACGGCAGCGAGGTGCGCTGCGCGTACGACGAATGGAACAACTGCGTCCTGGAGGTGGACGAAAACGGCGTCCATACCTATCATTATTACAGCGGCGACGGAGCCCGTCTGATAAAAAACATAAAGCGGACGGACGGCGCAGCCATCGACACATCCCTTTTCGCAGAGCTCGATTACACGGACAGGGATTACATTGTTGAGGAATATGAGTATTACACCGGCCAGGAGGCGGAGCAATTATTCGGCTGCAGGCTTTCCGGTCTGTTAAAGTGCGCCATCGACGCGGAGGGCGGCAGGACGGAATACACCTACGACCGGTACGGCAATATCGAGAGCAGCACGGATGCCGGCGGCCGTGTGATCCACTTTACCTATGATGCGTTAGGGCATAAGCTGTCGGAAACCTCGCCGGCCGGAAACCGGTATGCGTGGAGATATACGGCGAACGGCTTTGCCACAAGGGAATATTACCCGGACGGCGGCTGTGCCGTGACGGAATACGACAAGGCCGGCCACCTGGTGAAGACCGTGCCGCAGGGGCTTTACCGGGAAGCCTGCGATTTCGGCAATTATTATTCGGACAGCGAGGGCATCCGCTATGTCTACAACGCGAGCGGACGGCTGGAGAGCATGACCGACGTGCTCGGGAACCGCACGGAATACACTTACGACAGCTGCGGAAATCTCAGCTCGGAGACGAACCCGGACGGGACTGCGGCAGTCTATGAGTATGACAGCCGCGACCGCCTCATTCGGCTGTGGCTGAAGGAGGCCGGCAGCACGCAGACCGTCCTGATGAAGGAAATCTTCTATACCGTTCTGGACGGCGGGGAGACGCAGACGACGACAATCCGGTATCGGGACGCGGATGGACAGAACAGCATTACCGAGATTGCAGTCTATGACAACCGGGGAAGAGTTCGGGAGGAATATATTTCGTGCGGCGGGGAGAAGACCTCCCTCTGCATGTATGAATATTATCCGGACGGGAAAAAGAAATCCGTCACGGAGAACGGGCATACGACCAGGTATGCCTACGATGTATTGGGAAATCTTACCGTGCAGGAGGATCCGTTCCTCTTAGAGGACGGCGCGGAGAGCCGCGTCCGGACGACGAATACCTACAGCCGCACGGGCGAGCTGCTGCAGACGGAGGTGCGGGCGGTTAAACGGACGGAAGTGGATACGGCTAAGCTGCAGCAGGATGTGTATGCAGCAGAGCTGTCGGAAAAGCAGGCAGTCAAGCAGTCAGAAATGCGAGAAAGCCAGCTGCAGACAGTTGCGCAGTCAATTCTGCCGGAAACGCAGGCTGCCGTGGCGACACGCCGCTACGAGAACGGTCTTCTCGTGCAGGAGACGGATGCCTCCGGGCTGAACCGGTATTATACCTACGATGCGGACGGCAACGTGACGCGCGTTCAGACCGGGGACGGGACAGTCGGCGAAAACACTGCCGTGATCACGGAGGCCACTTATGATTTCCGAGGAAATCCACTGACACAGACGGCATATATAAGAAACGGAGATCTTGCAGGGAATGATTTTGCGGACAGCGGAGTTACTGCGCTGACGTCCTCCTTCCAGTACGACCTGGAGGGCAGGCTTGTCGTAGAAACAACGCCGGACGGCGTGACAAAGACATACATTTATGACGCTGCCGGGAACCTGCTCTCCACTGCAGAGCCGGTGTACGACGCGGACGGTGAGCTGCAGGGAACGGCTGTCGTGACAGCGGAATATGACAGCATGGGCCGCGTGGTGAAGGCGACGGACGAGAACGGCGCGTCAACGATTTACGAATACGACAGCCGGGGCAATCTGATTCGAGCGACCGACCCGCTCGGCGGCACGGAGTTGTATGAGTACGATTACTGCAATTGGAAGACGGCCGAGGTGGCGAGAAACAATTATGAGCCGGGCAAATCGATCCGCGAAATGGCACGGACAGAGTATGTCTATGACGATGCAGGAAGATTATACCAGACGGCGGAGTATGTGAGCGATGATGCGGCGGGATCATACCGGACGGCGGAATATGCCGGGGATGATGCCGGGCTCACACGCATTGTCACACAGACCTGCCATTACTACGCGGACGGTTCGATCGAAACGATCACGGACGCGTCCGGCAACGGAGTTCTGTATACCTATCATCCGAACGGAAAGATCGCGACAGAAATGTCCGCAAATGAGCAGCAGAAGCCGTCAGGGGAGGCGGTAAGCTATCGCTATGATATCTTCGGAAATCTGACCGAAGCGCACGGCTGCGGCCGAGATATCCTGTATACCTACGATGCAGCTGGCAGGCTGCTGTCGGTGCAGGACAGCCTTGGGCTGCTGGAGGCGCACGCTTACGACAGCCTCGGCAGAAGCGTTTCCGATACGGACGGGAACGGTAATATCACGGAATATGTCTATAATGCCTTCGGCCTTACGGCGCGGCAGGTACAGCCCGGCGACGAGACCATCGCGCAGCTGATCTCCTTTGCGCAGTACGACCGTGCCGGAAACCTGGCGCTGGCTTATGATACCGCGGGCAATCGCCTGGAGTATGCTTATGATTCCCGCGGAAATCTGCTGCGGGAAACGGCGGTGAACCGCGCGACCGGGGATCGGGTCACAGCGGCGCACAGCTACGATCTGGCGGGAAATCTGACAGAGGAAACCGATGCCGCAGGAAGCCGGATGGTTTACGAGTATGATGCACTCGGCAGGGTGACAAGGGAGACATTCTATGCGGACGGTGCGGATGCCGGCATGTCAGGAGATGATCACGATGCGGCGGGCTCCGGCAGTATGTCAAAGACGATCTCCTACACCTACGATGCGGACGGCAACTGCATATCCGTGACTGATTTTCTCGGCAATACGGCTACATCCGTATATGATAGCCGCGGACGGCTCATCGAACAGTACGACGCGCTCGGCAGTCTCGTTGGACGAAATACCTACGATGCAGACGGACGGCAGCTTTGTGGGGAGGATGCGCTTGGAAACCGCACCACCTATGATTATGATGCGGACGGCAACCTGATCTCGACCACCGACCCGCTCGGGAACGTGACCGCAAATACATGGGACGCCCGGGGCAACCTCACCTCCGTCACCGACCCGCTCGGAAATACGACCAGCTATACCTACGACGCGCGTGGTCAGCTTGTCACGGCGACGACCCCATCCGGCAGTGTGAGCACCTACGCGTACGACGGCGCAGGCAACCGTATTCTGCAGGAGGACGGCGCAGGCAACCGCATCCGCTATGCCTACAATGTAAGGAACCTGCAGATTTCCCGGCAGGATACCGGAAAACGCGGCGAGGAGGATCTGTCTGCGCCGCGGGAAACCTGCACCTACACGGCGGACGGAAATCCTGCGGTCTGGACAGACCGGAACGGGACGGAGATCGTATATCAGTATGACGGCCTGGGCCGGTTGATATCCGAGCAGGCAGGGAACGACTGGAAACGGTATACATACGATATTTCAGGCAACCTGCTTACTGCAGAGGATGGGAGAACAGAAGCCGGTGAGGCGGCGGGGAACAGAACCGGGAGCAGCGCAGCGGATGCAATAACAACGGATGATGTGGAGACTACATCACGCACCTACGACGCCGAGGGCCGCGTGCTCACGAAGACCGTGTCCGGCATCGGGACAGTTATCTACCAGTATGACATCCTGTCAGGCGGCGGCCGGGTGAGTGAGCGCTCCGTCGCGCCGGACGGCAGCGTGACAGAGACGACCTACGATGAAGCCGGACGGATTGCCAGCGTATCTGCAGACGGCGCGGAGACCGTGCATTATCTCTACAACGCGAACGGAAGCCGCCAGGCGA
>CAMWWR010000013.1 GCA_947178045.1 uncultured Clostridia bacterium | reverse complement strand
GTCCTCTGAACCGTGACGGTCAGTTCCTCTCCCACGGAGTACCGGTTGAGCAGCAAATGAAAGCCGCTGTAGGAATAAATGCTGGTTCCGTTTACCCTCAGAATAATGTCGCCCGTCTTAATTCCGGCCTCGAAGGCCGGCGAATCCGTTACCACCTCAGTGACATAAATGCCGTTGGTCAGGTTCGCCTCCTGCAGCGCCGAGCTCGGGATGTCCTCGCCCTGCACGCCGAAATAAACCCGATCCTCGCCCGAGATCAGCTTTTCAATGACGCCGAGCAGCTTCGTGCTGCCCACGGCCGTGCAGAGGGCCTCATTCAGGCCGCTCTTGAGCGTTCTCGTGATAATTCCGACAATCTCGCCCTTCATATTGACGATGATGCCGTCGCTGTCCGCGCTGTTCGACGTGTCCGTGTTGAACAGATCGACGCTGTTGTCCGTGATGTAGGAAATGCTGCCGCGGCTCGTCACCATGCCGAGCTCCATCGAACCGACATAGCCGTTCGGATTTCCGAGCGCCGCAATCGGTGTGCCGATCCGCAGCAGGGCAGAATCGCCGAACACCGCCTTCTGCGCCGAATTGTACAGCTGCTCCGGCAGCTGCCCCGCCGAAAGCCGCACGACCGCCAAGTTGTAATCCCGGTCATAGTTCCAGAGCTCCGCCTCAAAGCTCTCTTTTCCGTACATTACAAGGATACGGCTCGCATTCTGAATGCGGTCCAGGTTGACAAGCACAAGCAGCTGTCCCGCCGTCTTATCAATCACGATGCCCGTCGTCTGACTCTTTGTTTCGTAGGGATTCTCCAGCCAGTCCACGCCGTCCTCGATCACCTCGACCGTCACGAGCGACCGCTGCACTTCCGCCGCCATTTTCTGGACAGCCGCATAAAGAGCCGCATAATCCGCAAGCACGCGCTCCGCACGCTCCTCCTCGCTCTCCGCTCTTGTCGGAACAGGGCTGACCGGCACGGCGGAAGGAGAAGGCTCTGCCGGTTCCGTCACCTCCGGACTTCCGGACGGCGTCAGCTCAGGCTGGCCGGACAGCGTCGCGGCCTGACCGGTCGGCGATAGAAAAGGCTGACCGGCCGGTGTGGGGGATGGCGGCGGTGTCGCGGAAAGCGCCGGGGACGGCGTCGGCGAAGGGACGGGCGTCTGACCCGGAGCCGTACCCCGGCTCGGCTCGGCAATGCCCAAAAAGCGTTTGAGGGGTTCATCGGAGCACAGAAAGACCAGCCTTGCAACAAGGCCGAACAGAATTGCCAGAAAAACGGTAAAAGCGCTCCAGAGCAGCATTCTCCTCCATCTTCTCTTTCGCGTGGAAACTACTTTCTCACGGATAAACTGATAATCCGAGCTATCCTTCTGATTTTTGTTCTCCATACAGGGCACTTCCTCCCATCGTATCAAGTGTATATCGGCGCTGATAATTATACCATATCCTTATGAACGAAGTATGACAAATCCGTTAAAAGACCGTTTTGGGCAGGGTGAACATAAATTCGGTGCCGACGCCCTCCGTGCTGACCGCATTGATGTTTTCCCGGTGGGCCTGGATGATGTCGCGGGCGATCGAGAGCCCGAGGCCGGTGCCCTTCTTGTCCTTGCCGCGGGACAGGTCAGTCTTGTAGAACCGTTCCCAGATCTTGTTGATGCTGTCCTTCGGAATGCCGATGCCGTAATCCTTGACCGCGACGAACACCTTGCTGCCGCGCTCCTCGGTTTTGATGTCGATGGCCGAATCCGCGTTGCTGAATTTGATGGCGTTGTCGAGCAGATTGTACAGTACCTGCTGAATTTTTCCCATATCCGCGTCCACAAAAAGCTCCTGTCCCTGGAATGTGAGGTTCAGCGTGATGCGTTTTTTCGTGCAGGCTCCCTCGAAGGTCAGCGCAGTGCGCCGGATGACCTCATTGATGTCAAAGCTGGTGACGTCGAGCGGAATTCCGGCGCTGTCAAAGCCGCTGAGCATCAGCAGGTTCGACGTCAGCTTCGTCAGCCGTTCCGCCTCGAACAGAATGATGTCAAGATATTTTTTCTGCTGCTCCGGTGGAATGGTGCCGTCCGCCATCGCCTCCGCATAGCCCTTGATGGATGTGAGCGGAGAGCGGAAATCATGCGAGATATTTGCCACAAATTTTTTCTGGTATTCGTCCAGCCGCTGAAATTCATCAGCCATAAACTGAATCGCATTCGCAAGATCCCGGTATTCATCCCGCGAGCGTATCTTCATCGGGACATTAAAGCGTCCTCTCGCATATTCCTCCGTCACCCGCGTCATGTGGCCGACCGGATAGATCATTGCAAAATAGAGAAATACAAAAATAAGCAGCATCAGGACAAAGAACACAAGATAGCAGATATTCGCGATATCCAGATACTCGTAGCCCGCCTGGCGCACGGATTCCATCGAGACAAAAGTACAGACATAGCCGCGCAGCTTGTAATTGTTGTAAATCGGCTGCGCCACCGCCAGCATCTCCTGCGGCATGACGCCCGGGAAAGTCACCTCCGTCAGATAGCCCTCCGCCACAATACGGTCGAGAAATGCCGGATCGAGATTATCCACATTCCTCCCCCGCGCCTCCATGGCCGTGTCGATGATCACCACGCCGCTCGTGCTGACGACCCATGTTCTCGTGCCGAGCAGGCGATCAACGCTGCGCAGCTGCGTGAGCACGTCGCTCAGTCTCGTTGCGTCCCGGTAATACGGCGTGACATATTCCTCCGCAATCAGCTCCGCCTCCTCGGACAGCACCTCGACGCGCTCCGCAAGCATCTTCCGGTTCAGCGTCCGCGCGCCGAAAAAATTCAGCATGACAAACATGGTCACAACTGCCACCAGATAGCAGACGATCAGTTTTAACAGTGCTCTGTGCTTCATTTCCTCTTCCCGCCGGCCGGCTTCGTCCTGGCCTCAAACTTGTAGCCGATGCCCCATACGGTCGCCAGCCCCCACTGCTCATGGTTCTTGATCTTCTCGCGCAGCCGCTTGATATGCACATCGACCGTGCGCGTATCTCCGATATATTCGTAGCCCCATATATGGTCAAGCAGCTGCTCCCGCGTGAAAACCTGGTTCGGGTGCGATGCCAAAAAATAGAACAGCTCCAGCTCCTTCGGCGGCATGTCAATCTGTCTGCCGCGCCAGGTCACGGAATAATTACTCTGATTTATGGTCAGATCCGGGTAGGCCACATAGTCTCCCGCCTGCTCCTCCTCCGGCGCCTTTTCCTCCGGGGCGGGCGAGGTGCGACGCAGCACCGCTCTGACGCGCGCGACCAGCTCCTTGGAATCGAACGGCTTCATCATGTAGTCGTCCGCGCCGAGCTCAAGGCCGAGCACCTTGTCGAACACCTCGCCCTTTGCCGACAGCATGATGATCGGCACTCTGGACGATCTGCGCACCTCCCGGCACACCTCATAGCCGTCGATGCCCGGCAGCATCAGATCGAGCAGGATCAGGGCAGGCCCGTACTCCCGATATTGCCGGATGGCCTCCTCCCCGTCGTTCGCGATTCTCGTCTCAAAGCATTCCTTTGTCAGATAGAGTGCGATCAGCTCCGCGATATTTTCATCGTCGTCAACGATTAAAATTTTCTGTTTCTCAGACATGGCTCTCCTCATTCTGCCGCTTCTGCAGCCTTCCCTTCCCCTATTTGAATTCCACGATCGTTACGCCCCGGTCCCCCTCGCCGAATTCGCCCACGCGGAACGATTTTACATACTTTGTCCGCTTGAGCTGCGCGTGCACGGCCTCTTTGAGTGCGCCCGTGCCCCGCCCGTGAATGATCGTAACCTTCGGCAGATGCGACAGATACGCGTCGTCCAGATATTTATCCACAATCGGAATCGCCTCGTCCACACGCTTTCCGATAATATTCAGCTCCGGACTGATGCTCATGGTCTTGCTCAGACGGAGCTTTCCGCTCGCGCTCTTTGACGGCACGCTCTGCTCCACCTCCGCCTCGGCGGGCTCCAGATCCCGGATGTTTACAAGCGAGCGCAGAATACCCATCTGCACATACAGATCGCCCTTCGCATTCGGCAGCGTGCTGACGGTTCCCTTCAGGTTCAGGCTGAGCACATGCACGGTATCCCCGACCTTGAAATCCTCCGGCGATGTCTCCTTCTTCGCCTTTTTCGCCTTGATGCCGAGGCGGCTGTCCTTGTCGCCGAGACGGTTCCGCAGCGCCTCGCGCTCCTTTTCCATCTCTTTGCCAAACTCGCCCTCGCTGCTCCATTTATTGTATTTGCGGATGGTCTCATCCGCGTAATCCTTCGTCTCCTGCAGGATATCGCGCGCCTTCTCGTTCGCCTCGCGCAGGATGCGTTCCTTCGCGCTGTCGATGCGCGCATTCTTTTCCTCAAACTTCCTGCGCAGCTCCTCCGCCTCCGCATGGAGTCGCGCCGTCTCCTCGCGCTCCCTCTCCATCGCGATGCGGCTCTCCTCCAGGCTGCTGATCACGTCCTCGAAGCTCTCGTCCTTCGTGCCGATGAATTCTCTCGCCCGCTCGATAATAAATTCCGGCAGGCCGAGCTTCGACGAGATCGCGAACGCGTTGCTCTTGCCCGGGATGCCGATAAGCAGGCGGTAGGTCGGGCGCAGCGTCTCCACATCAAACTCGCAGCACGCGTTCGACACACCCTCGGTGGAGAGCGCAAAAATTTTCAGCTCGCTGTAGTGCGTCGTCGCCATTGTGCGCGCGCCGAGATTGTGCAGATAGGTCAGGATCGACATGGCGAGCGCCGCGCCCTCGGTCGGGTCGGTGCCTGCGCCCAGCTCGTCAAACAAAGCAAGGCAGTTTTCATCCGCCTGCTCCAGAATCTTCACCGTGTTCGTCATGTGCGACGAGAAGGTACTCAGGCTCTGCTCGATGCTTTGCTCGTCGCCGATGTCCGCGTAGACCTCCTGGAAAATGCCGAGCTCCGAGCCGTCCATCGCCGGGATGTGCAGCCCCGCCTGCCCCATAAGCGTGAACAACCCGACCGTCTTTAAGGAAACCGTCTTGCCGCCGGTGTTCGGGCCGGTGATCACAAGCAGGTTGAACGCATCACCCAGGTAAATATCAATCGGCACGACTTTGTGCGGGTCAATCAGCGGATGGCGGCCCTTTTTGATGTTGATATAGCGGCGGTCGTTGAATTTCGGCTGGATCGCCTTCATCTGCTTCGCGAGCACTGCCCGCGCAAAAATAAAGTCAAATTCCGCCAGTGTGGTGCGGTTGAAGGCAAGCTCCTCCGTGTGCTGTGCCGCCTGCTCGCTCAGGGAGGCGAGCACCTTCTCGATCTCCGCCTGCTCGCGGATGCCAAGCTCCGCAAGCTCATTGTTCAGCTTCACGACCGAAGCGGGCTCGATGAACGCCGTGGAGCCGGTCGCCGACTGATCGTGCAGCATGCCCCCGAAGGAATTTTTGTATTCCTGCTTGACTGGCAGGCAGTAGCGCCCGTTGCGCATCGTGATGATCGCGTCCTGCAGCATGAGCTTTGTGCCCGCGTCCGTGATCAGCTTCGCGAGCTGCTCATGAATCTTGTCGTTCGCCGCCTTGATCTGTCTCCGTACGCGCTTTAGAACCGGGCTTGTGGCTTTGGTGATTTCCTCCTCCGAAATGTGGGAGGGCTTGATCTCGTTGTTCAGCACCGAGAGCGGCTCCAGCAGCGAAAAGCGCTCAGCTAACGAATCCTGTATCTCCTCGCCGCCGTTGCAGCCGTAGCTCTTGACACGCAGCGTCGCCGTCAGCATCGAGCTCAGCTTCATCAGCTCGCCCGCGCCCAGGGTCGAGCCGATCTCCAGGCGCTTGATGGATGCCCCGATATCCGGCAGCCCTGAAAAGGACAGCGTCCCTTTCTTGTAGAGCCTCGAGAGCGCGTCCGCCGTCTCCTGCTGCAGCGACTCAATCTTTTCCCGCTCCGAAAGCGGCACGAGCGCCTCGCATTTTTCCCTTCCCATCGCCGAGCCCGCGTAGTTGGCGAGCTTTTCGATGATTTTGTTATATTCGAGTGTCTTTAAAACTTTTTCGTTCATTTTGAATCCTTTCTTATTACCAGTTCCGTATGTGCCTTCCCAGTACCCAATAACTGACATAAGAATTTCTGTCCGTTATTTGTATTTTTTACGAATTTACTCCCGGAAATTCTTATGGGGCACTGTACAGGCACATACTGTTTACCAACTATGCCGATGTAACTTTGGCAAGTTAGCAGTTAGACGCGTCTGGATTTCAGGTATCTGTCTTCATCGTCCCTTGCCTCAATATACGCTTTTTCCAAGTCTATTTTATAAAAGTCAGCCAATCTTATTACCTGTGCAATGACATCTGCCATCTCATTGCCCAAACGCTCATCAATATCGCTCACATCCCCTTCTAACGCATAATACTTTTCTTTTATCATAACCTGCTTTGCCAGTTCACCAACTTGTTTCGACAATTCAATCATGGCGCCTTCTGCGTTCCACTCCCGCAGCTCTATTTTATTGAATCTCTTAACAATCTTCTTATACATATCCTGCATTTCTGCAAAAGTTTTGCTCATGAATATCTCCATACTCTACCAGCGATGCCGGTGCAGCTGCCCTTCCAGCTTCAGATTCGCAAAATCCTGCTGCCGCAGCGCCTCGTACACCACGATCGCCACCGAATTGCTCAGATTGAGAGACCGCGTCTCTCCGCGCATCGGAATGCGCACACAGCCCTCGCGGTTTTCCAGCAGAAGCTCCTCCGGAATGCCCGCACTCTCCTTTCCGAACATAAGGAACGCGTCCGGCCCGTAGGAAACCTCCGTGTACACCCTCTGCGCCTTCGTCGTCGCCATATAGATCTGTGCGTCCGGATTCTTCGCCCGGAACTCCCCGTAATTCTCATACACGCGCAGATCGAGCGAAAACCAGTAATCCATCCCTGCGCGCCGCACCGCCTTCTCCGAAATATCACACCCGAGCGGCCGGCTCAGATGCAGCCGGCTTCCCGTGGCAACGCAGGTTCGCCCGATATTTCCCGTATTTGCCGGTATTTCCGGCTCCAGCAAAACAATATTCAACATTTCCTGCTCCCTCCGCATCAAGCTTTTCCGTATTTTCGGATATGCGCAAAAAAAGGATGACGCGCGATCATCCTTTTAATGAAACATTTATACCGATTGTCTTTTCCGCCTCGTAGATGACCGGTACGCAGATATTCGCCGCGTAATCGGTGGAAAACGAAACATTGCCCCGGCATACCGTTGGCGGAGTAATATCGATCTTAATTCCCTTTGTTGAAAAGACCGTGGCCGCGTTGCCGAGTATCATATTGCACAGCTCGCAGATCGCGCTCTGCGCAAGCTCATTGAGCTCCGTCATCGGCATCATGCACATTTTCGAAGCAAGATCCAAAGCCACCTCGTTTTTAAAATCCAGAATTACCTGTCCCTTTATCTCCCCGGTAACGCCGAGCATAATCAACAAAGAATTATCGCTAAACTTAAGGCTATTCAAATATGGTTTTCCAAGCGTCGCGTCCAAAAAGACCATTTCCTTGAGCACTTTGGCGGACGCGAGCAGAAAAGGATTGATATAATCAGCGTTCATTGCCGCCATTCTTTTTCCTCCCGTATCTTTCGCTCTGCAATGTATTCATTGTATCATACCTTGCATAGACTTTTCAAGGAAAATTTTCCGATTTCTTTATTCCTGCAGCGTTGTCCGCTCCTTCCGCTCCGCGGCGTCGAGCGCCTGATTCAGGGTAATCAGTCCACGCTGGTAGTCGTCGATAAATCTGATCGAGAAATCCCAGGAATAGGAGTAGCTCACGTCGGCGTCCCGAAAAATCTCAAACAGGTCAAGAAATGCCGCGGATCACCCTGTGGTCCGCGGCAATATCGGGCTCCACTCTGCCTGAGTCGGAGCCTGCTTCACTCTTTTCCTATTGTTTTACGGAATCTCTTCAAATCGCTGACGGAATTTATCCTCACCGCAGACATGCTTCTCGCCGCCGTCCTCGCAGATGATATAATCCCCCTCCCGGATGAATACAACGCCGCGGCGGTTGCGCACATACGGGCAGACGATCGCGCCGTCGTCCCGCTCGACCCTGACCAGTCCCTCCAGAACGATTCCCTCATTTGTAATTACCTGGGAATACAGGCGGAAGCCATCCTCCATGCCCTTCCCGATCTCATACTTTGCCGCCGTAACCGGCAGTGAAATTCTCCTGTACTGCTTCATAGTCAACCTCTGCTTCTTTCCTGGAAGCTTCTTTCTTTAAATTTACCATGTCCCCCTGTGAATATCCATACAGGGTAAGGTCAAAAAACCTGCCGCCCTACCCTGTATGGATATTATAGCATACTTTTTCCAATTCATCAATTATTCCTGCAAAGAAAGCAGCGGTTGTTCCGCAAATAATAACGTAATCGGCCCAGAAGGCATGGAAGCATTCTTTTCCCGTAAAGGCGACTAATACTTTTTCTCTCCGTAACTATACCGATATGTTTCGCTTTCCTCGTCATAATACTTAAAATGCAAAATCGTATCGTCATCGGCGTCTTTATAAATCAGCGTTCCTGCTGGCAGACAATTGCTGGAATAATCCGACGGAGGCGAAAAGTACGCGGTTAATTGTTTTTCTATCGTTCCAATGCAGTCATCTTCATCCAATTCTACTTCGCAATGATAACTCGTAACCCTGTACACGACTCCGTTTACCTTTGCTTCCGGAGGAAATGTCCCGCTCCCTCCTGCCGGAGGAGTCGGCATATTTTCTTCCGGTACGGAATCCGGCAAGTCAGCGTCCTCCACTTTTCCGCAGCCGCCGCAGAAAAGCAGAACTGTGAGAAGCACCGGGAATATTTTGATCAAAAGGCTTCTTTTCATGATGTCTACCTCAATAAAAGGATCCGGTCCACATTGTATAAGTGCCATAGTCTGTTACATAGTTAATATTGTATGTGTTTTGCATGGTGCTATCGGAAAGCATAATTGTTACAGCGCTCGGGCTATTCGGATCCATTACTTTAAAATACCCTGCCCCGTTAAAATCAGCAAATTCAAATAGCACCACATCATGTCCCAGCAAAATAGAATCACTGGAACAACAATTAAATATGCCAATATCATTATAACTATATTTTTTATTGAGTCAATGTTTCTTTATTAATTTATATAATTTTGCCCTAAAGTTCATGTTCGTCTTTATTCGTGCTAAAATTTTTTAATCACTTAAAAAAATAAGGAATCCTATCCTGTTTTGCAATAGAATCAAAGTGTCAAAGCTTTATCCCTGCGAAATAAAAACAGGAGGATTCCCCATGCTTTATTTTATAGCAAAAACCTATACTTCAATTTATACCTTCATGTCTTTTCTGCGGCTATCCACTCATTTGTTATCCGAAGAAGCCTGACATAAAAGAATCGCACTATTCCGCCGTATTTTTATGCCTCCTCACAAACCTCTCCATGCGCTCCAGCGCGATCTTCAGATTCTCGATGGAATAGGCGTAAGAAATCCGCAGGAAGCCCTCCCCGCAGCTGCCGAACGCGGTGCCCGGGACAACGGCGAGCTTTTCCTCGGCAAGAAGCCGATTGGCGAACTCATCCGAGGTCATTCCTGTGCTCTGGATGCCCGGAAATACATAGAATGCCCCGAACGGCTCGAAGCAGTCAAGACCCATATCCCGCAGGGCCTTGACAAGGAACCGCCGTCTGCCGTCATAAGCCTCGCACATCATCTCAACGTCGCTGTCGCCGTTGCGCAGAGCCTCCACAGCCGCATACTGGCTTGTCGTCGGCGCGCACATAATGGCAAATTGATGAATCTTAATCATCTGCTCGATGATCGGCTCCGGTCCGACGGCATAGCCCAGCCGCCAGCCGGTCATCGCATACGACTTCGAAAAGCCGTTGATGACGATCGTGCGCTCCTTCATCCCCGGGAATTCGGCGATGGAGACATGCCTGCTGCCGTACGTCAGCTCGGAATAAATTTCGTCGGAGATCACAAAAATATCCTTCTCCTGCACGACCTCCACGATCTCCCGCAGCTCCTCCCGCGTCATGATGGAGCCGGTCGGATTATTCGGAAACGGCATAATCAGCACCTTGGTCCGATCGGTCACCGCATCCAGAAGCTCCTGCTTTGTCAGTTTAAAATCGTTCTCCGCCTTCAGCTCGATGACGACCGGCGTTCCTCCGGCAAGCGTCACACAGGGCAGATAGGAGACATAGCTCGGCTGCGGGATCAGTACCTCATCGCCCGGATCAAGCATGGCACGCAGCCCGATGTCGATTGCCTCGCTGCCGCCGACGGTGACGAGCACCTCCTTTGCCGGCCTGTAGTCAAGGTTGAACCGGCGCTTCAGATAATGGCAGATTTCCTCCTTCAGCTCCTTCAGTCCAGCATTCGAGGTATAATGGGTCTTGCCCTTCTCCAGCGAATAAATTCCCTCCTCGCGGATATGCCACGGCGTCTCAAAATCCGGCTCGCCGACGCCGAGGGAGATCGCGTCCTTCATTTCACTTACGATATCAAAAAATTTCCGGATTCCGGACGGCTGTATTTCTGTTACTGTTCTGCTTAATGGATTTCTCATGGCGTAATCAGCATCCTTTCGTCTTCAACCTCGCCTACCAGCGTAATTCCGTGTTCCTTATATTTTTTCAATACAAAATGCGTGGCCGTGCTCAGAACGGCCTCCATCGGCGCGAGCTTTCCGGAGACAAAATTCGCCACCTCCCGCATGCTCTTCCCGTCAATAATAACGGTCAGATCAAAGCCGCCCGACATCAGGTAGACCGACTCTACCTCGTCAAATTTGTAAATGCGCGCCGCGATTCGGTCAAAGCCCTGACCGCGCTGCGGCGTCACCTTCACCTCGATCAGCGCCGTCACGCGCTCCCGGTCCGTTTTGTCCCAGTCGATGAGCGTCGGATAACCGCAGATTACGGAATCCGCCTCCATCTCCGCAACCGCCGCTGCGACCTCCTCCTCCTCATAGCCGAGCATCACTGACAGATCCTTCGCCGACAGCTTCGCATTTTTGTCGATCGCCGTGAGGATCGCCTCCTTGAGTTTTTCCCTTCCTGCTTCCTTCTGCATTATAATTCTCCTTTCGCCCTCCGGGGCTCCTGCTTTCTGTTTTCCTGCTTTACTCTTTTACCCTGCCCTGTTTTTTGGATTTCTGCCTTTCGGGCTCCTGCCAGAACTCTTCTGCCCGGCCGTGGCTCAGCCCTTCAGAATGCCTGCGCGGTACAGCTCATCCTCGCGAAACGGCTCCAGAAACCTCTGCTCCTCCCCGTTTACCAGTACCCGGTCGCTGCCGGGCGTCAGGACGCCGAGCAGTGCCGCCGGAATCCCGTTTTCCCGATAATCCGAGAGCAGCTCCTCCGGGCGGCCGGTCACTGCGAGTACGCAGCCGCCGGAAAACATCAGATACGGGTTGAGGTCGAGCAACTCGCACACTTCGATCGTCTCCTGCCGCAGCAGGATCTGCCGCAGCTCCAGCCGCATGCCGCAGGAGAAAAATTCCCCCAGCTCCCACAGCGCGGTGAAAACGCCGCCCTCGCCGGGCAGTTTCACGACAGCCCCGCGATTCCGCGCCAGACGCACCGCACGGCGGACATCAGTCCGGCCCGCCTCGCAAAAACCTTCTGCGAGATACTGCGCCGCAAGCCTTCGTTCCAGCTGCTCCCGTCTCGCCTCGATCATCACCTGCGTGGCCTCCAGCGCGGCGGGTCCCGCCATCACGATTGAACAGCCCGCCCCGGCGGCAGCTTCTCCTGGGGACGAGCCTGCGGCAAACTTACATTCCCCGGCAGCGCTTTCCTCCGGGGATGAGCCTGTAGCCTCCGGTCTTCCGGCGGCACACTCCTCCAAAGCCCGGGGTGCTGCAGCCGGCTGTTCCTTTCCGGCAGCGCACTCTCCTGCCGGAAGGCCGGAGGCGGCCGCAAGCCCGCCCGCGGAAAGCATCAGCCGCGGGTATGATCTCTGCACTGCCTGGACGCGCACATTGACCGCGTACCGTTCCAAGCCGCGGCTTTGAAATACGGCCGCCAGCCTTCTTACAAAATCCTTCACGCTGCCCGCTCCATCCGGGCTGCAGCCGCTCTCCGGCCAGCTTTCCGGGACGAGCACGACCGCGTTGAGCGCCGGCACACCGGCATCCTCCGCTGCCAGCAGTCCAAGCACACGGTCCAACAGTGCTCCCGCCTGGCAGAAATATTCGATCGCCAGCTCGTCGCACACGGTCACAAGCCTTCCCTCCGCCAGCTGCCGTCCCGCCGTTCTGGCCGTCTCGACGCCGTCCGCGTTAGTATATTTCAATACGGAGCGTTTTTCTGCCGCTCCCGGCAACTTCCCGGCTTTCATCTGACTCCTCCTGTTCTCCGGCTCAGCCTGACTGAATTTGTATGTCCGGAATTCGCACTGCCCCCGGCAATCGCCTTTACACACACTGCCACAGCAGCCGAGCTTCTATTCGCGCGTCTGCACCATCATTTCTCCTTTAGATGTTCGTGCGCAATCGAGCTGGGGAAGTTCTCGCTTCCCTGCTCATCCGCGCCGTCCGCATGTCGCTGCAGGCGACCATCTTCCTCATGCGGCGTGCGCAATCGAGCAGGGGAGGCTCTTTCTTCCCTGCTCGCCTGCGCGGGGCGC
Organism: uncultured Clostridia bacterium; assembly: GCA_947178045.1. Classification (GTDB taxonomy): domain Bacteria; phylum Bacillota; class Clostridia; order Lachnospirales; family Lachnospiraceae; genus RGIG4057. The sequence goes on along the minus strand of CAMWWR010000013.1, from coordinate 375 downwards.
AGGCTGCTTCAGCAGCCAAACTTCTATTCGCGCCCCTGCGCATAAAAACGCCCCAAGCCGACCGGTCGGTCAGCTTAGGGCGAACATTTCAGTCCGTGTTACCACCTAAATTCAGAAAAATCTGCACTCTGCGGTACGGGATTGCTCCGATACCTGCTTCCTGTAACGGTGAAGCCTCCGTCAGAATCTACCCGGGCATGCGCCCGCTCGGTCTGCGGCTCCGAGACTGCTTCCCTGCCGCTTCCGCGAGGATTCGCACCCCCATCCTCTCTCTGAAGCCTTCACGACAGATACTCCTTCTCTTCTCAGCCTTTTCGCTTGAAATTATCTGGATTGTAACACGCCCCGCATAAACTGTCAAGCTCCCGTTTCAGG
>CAMWWR010000012.1 GCA_947178045.1 uncultured Clostridia bacterium | reverse complement strand
ATCTCGTACCGCTCGGCATCTCGTACTACACCTTTTCCTCCGTCGGATATCTTCTCGACATCTACTGGAAAAAGGCGAAATGCGAGCGTAACTGGCTCCGGCTGCTTTTGTGCATGACCTACTTCCCTCACATCGTGCAGGGCCCGATCAGCCGTTACGACCGGCTGCAAAAACAGCTTGACAGCCTTCCCGGCTTCTCTTACGAGCGCGTCTGCTTCGGCCTTCAGCGCATGGTGTGGGGCTATTTCAAAAAAATCGTGGTTGCCGACCGCATTACTCTGTTTACCTCCGCGGTCTTTACCGATATTGAGAGCTTTGCGGGCGTAGAAATTGTGATTGCCGTCACTCTCTGCGCCGTCGAGCTGTATGCGGATTTCTCCGGCTGCATGGATATTGTTCTGGGCGCAGCTCAGCTCATGGGCATCACGCTGGAGGAGAACTTCAAACAGCCGTTCTTCTCCCGGAGCGCGGCGGAATTCTGGCGGCGCTGGCATATTACGCTCGGCACATGGTTCAAGGATTACATCTATATGCCGATCGCCATGAGCCCGCGCTTTATGAAGACGTCGGTCAATATCCGCAAAAAGCACGGCAACCGCGCCGGACAGATCTTCTCCGCCGCCGTTCCGCTCGCCGTCGTCTGGCTGCTGACCGGACTGTGGCACGGCACCGGCCCCGACTATGTCATCTGGGGCTGCTACTGGGGAGTGCTCATCATCCTCGGCACCGTTCTCGCGCCGGAATTCAAAAAGCTCACGCAGCGGTTTCGTATCGACACGGAGAGCTTCGGCTGGAAACTGTTTCAGATGGTCCGCACGTTCGCCCTGTTTGGCATCGGCCGCATGCTGACCGTGACCGGATCGCTGTCCGGTTTCGCCGCCCTCGTGCGCAAGCTGTTTGTGAATCCGAAGCTCTGGGTACTCTTTAACGGCAGCCTGTACAAGCACGGCCTGAATCAGAAAAATTTTTACGTTGTTCTGTTCGGCATTCTGCTGATCTGGGCCGCGGACATGCTCCAGGCGCGCATGAGGATCCGGGAAAATCTGGCGAAGCAGCCGATCGTGCTGCGCTGGCTCGTATATTATGCCGCGGTTCTGCTTGTGCTTATTTTCGGCAAATACGGTTCCGTGTTCAACGCGAGCGACTTTATCTACGGCGGATTTTAAGGAAATGCAAAGGAAAGAAAAGAGGCAGGAGTGAAGGATTAAAAAATCTTTCACCGGGCAAGTTTGTGTCTGCGCTGCATCCGCAAACTTGAGATACACAAAAAGCAGCGCAGAAATGAGGAAAATCATGAGAGAAAAAGTAAAGCAGGTATTAACGGAAAATTACCCGGAAATCGATTTCGAGAGCTCCACGGAGCTTGTGGACGACGGAATCCTCGACTCCCTGACGATGGTCGGGATCATCTCGGCTCTGTCCATGGAGTTCGGCGTCGTGCTTCCTTACGAGGATATCGTGCCGGAAAACTTCAATTCCATCGACGCCATGGTGGAGCTTCTGGAAAGGTTCATGTAGTCGCCCGATCCGGGCATTCACAGCGTGGAGGCTGAATTCATCATGTTTGATACACTGGTCAATCGCATTTTTGAGCTTGCCGCGGCCCAGCCGGACAAGCTGGCTGTCGCGTTCAAAAAGGAGCGCTTAAGCTACCGGGAACTGGCCGGAAAGATCCGCTCCGTCGGAGCGCAGCTCGCGGCCATGGGCGTTTGCCGCGGCGAGCGCGTCCTGTTCACGGCGCTCTCCAAACCGGAGATGGTTGCCGCTTATCTCGGCATCCAATACGCCGGGGCAGTCGCCGTCTTTATCGACAAGAACAGCACACCGGAGAACTCTGCCCTGGTGTACGAGGACGCCGAAGCCGTGCTGTTTCTGACGGACAAGCCGATGAAGGGCTATGAGGATCGGCTGCGCCTCGCCTCGCTGAAGCAGCTGTATGCAGCCTCTGTTTCAAACCCGGAGCAGTCCTGTACGGCAGGTTCGTCTTCCCTCACGGAATACCTCATGCCGCAGGAAGACGACATGGCGGAGCTTCTGTTCACGACCGGCACGACCGGGCGGCCGAAGGGTGTGATCCTGACCTACCGGGCAGTCTATGCCATCCTCTCCAATACCATTGAGGGCATCGGCATAACGCCGGACGAGCGGCTTCTGCTGCCGCTGCCACTCAATCACTCGTTCGCGCTACGGGTGCTGCGCGCCACGCTGTACGCCGGCGCGTCCGTCATTCTGCAGAACGGCTTCGCCTTCGCGAAGGAAATCGAAAACAACCAGGCGGAATTCGACTGTACCGCTCTCGCGGCGGTGCCTGCCTCAATGGAGATCCTGCGCGGGCAGATGCAGGAGCAGTTCATCCCCGTGATGAGCCGGTTCCGCTATATTGAGATCGGCGCGGGCAGCCTGACCGTCGAGCAGCGCAAGCGCCTGACAAAGCAGCTTCCCGGCACAACGATCTACAACACCTGGGGCTCGTCCGAGACCGGCGGCGCGCTCTTCACCAATGTGAGCGAAGTCGCCTCCCACCCGAAGCGGGTCGGCGCGGTCGGAAAACCGCTGCCCCATGTGCAGCTTAAGGTGCTCGACGAAAACGGACAGGAGATCAAAAGCGATGCGGAGCATCCGGGGCGCATGGCGTTGAAGGGCGACATGCAGATGGCCGGCTACTGGCACCGCGACGAGCTGACTGCGGCCACCCTCGCCGGCGGCTGGCTGCTCACGAGCGACATGGTCTACACCGACGAGGACGGCTATGTCTATATGCTCGGCCGGGCGGACGATATCATCAACGTCGGCGGCGAAAAGGTTTCCCCGGTCGAACTGGAAAATATCGCGGGCGAGTACGAGCCGGTGCGTGAATGCGCCTGCATCGGCGTCCCTGACCCGAACGGCGTGCTCGGCCAGGTGCCGGTGCTCTTTGTCGCCGCGAGGGACGCGGGCTTTACGGAGGCCGGGCTGCAGACCTTCCTCGCGCCGCGCATGGAGCGCTACAAGCTGCCGCAGCACTATGTCCTGCTGCAGGAGCTGCCGCGCAACCGCATGGGCAAAATTGACCGCAGACAGCTGCGGGCTCTGTGGGAAAAGCAGGGCGAGGACGACCGGATGAACCCGGTCATGCAGGCCATTCTGACGCGCCGCAGCATCCGGAAATTCCAGCCGGAGCCGATCCCGCAGGAGCTTCTTGACATGATCCTGATGGCGGGGTATCACGCGCCGACCGGCCACAATATGCAGACCTGGCGCTTTACCGTGCTCCGCAGCCCGGAAAAAATCGCCGTCCTGAAGGAGACCGTCGCGGCGGCCGCCGCGGAAAGCAAAGTGAGGTTTTACGGCTTTGAGGCCCCGCCGTGCGTGGTGCTTATCTCCAACGACACACGCAATGCCGACGGCTGTCAGGACGCCTCCTGCGCGGCGGAGAATATTTTCCTTGCGGCGCATTCCTACGGCATTGCCTCCACCTGGAACAACGCGCTGATGACGCTCTGCGACAACGGGCCGGTGCGCGCGCTGCTCACCGATTACGGCATTCCCGCGGAGCACCGCGTATGGTGCATGGCCCTTCTGGGCTATCCGGCTGCGGAGGCCGTCGGGCCGGCAAGAAAAAAGGACGTGGTAAACTATGTTGACTGAGGAATCAAACAAAAAATCTTCCGCCGCGGCGGGGGATACAGCCGGGCCGCAAAACACCGCCGCGTCCGGAAACGCCGCTGTATCGAAAAGCGCTTCCCTGAAAAAGCTTCTGCGGGCCGTCATTTTCGTCGCGGGCCTCGCCGTGATGCTTGTCTGGCTCAGCGCCGTATTCCGCTACAAAAATTCGGACAAGCGCTTTATACCGTTCTTTGAGCAGGGTGGGGACTACGATGTGCTCTTTTTCGGCACGAGCCATGTGATCGACGCGGTGCTGCCCCTCGAGCTGTGGGACGAATACGGTATTGTGTCCTACAATTTCGGCGGCTACGGCATGCACCTCCCAACCACCTTCTGGCTGATCGAAAACGTGCTGGATTACGCATCGCCGAAGCTGATTCTGATCGACTGCTCCAACGTCTCAAGCGAGGTTATGTCCAACACGACCGTCCGCCAGGCGCACAATACCTGGGACGCCTTCCCGCTGACGCGGAACAAGCTGCGCGCCTTTCAGGATCTGCTCGCCCCAGAGGATATTCTGGAATTTACATGGAAATTCAGCATCTATCACGACCGCTGGGAGGAGCTGACCTGGGAGGATTTCGAGCCGGTGTACTCCATTGGGCGCGGCGCCGTGCCGCAGCGCGAGGTCGCCGTACCGGACCCCTTCATCCCGATCGCCGACTCGCGAAAATCGGATGACGGCACTGCCGGAGCGCGCTACCTGCGCAGGGCAATCGAGCTCTGTCAGAGCCGCGGCATCGAGGTCGTGCTCACCTATCTGCCGTTTCCGGCTCCGGCCTACCGGCAGAAGGAGGCCAATCTCGCCGCGGATATCGCGGCCGAGTACGGAGTCGAATATATCAATTTTCTGAAAATGGACGGCATTGTCAACTATAATACGGACTGCAATGACGCGGCGTCCCACCTGAATCTGTCGGGCGCGCACAAGATCACCTCCTGGCTCGGCAACTATATGCGCGAGAATTACGGGCTTGCGGATCACCGGGGCGAGGAGATCTATGCCGCCTGGGACACCGATTACGCACTGCAGGTATTGGATAACCAGTCATATATTCTGCTCCAGAAAACTCTGGATGCCTATCTGATGCTGCTGTCGGACAAAAATACCAGCAGCTGCATCTATATCCGCAAGGGCTCCGGGCTTCTGCAGGATTTCCGCACCATCGAGCTGCTGAACAATGTCTCCGTGCACGATTATCCGTCAGAGCTGTCCGCCGCGATCGAGACGGGGGAGGAATATTTCCTTTTCGTCGACAACCTCAGCGGCAGGCTGTGGGAGGGCGTCGGCGGCGAGGCCGCCGTAACCGCTGAAACTTCCTTTGCCGGCGTCCGCTATGAGCTTACGGAGAAGGGCAGCCATACCCTTTTTGTCAATTCCGCCGAATATCCGGTCGGGGCAAACGCCTCGTCCGCCGACATTCAGCTCATCGTTATCGACAACCGAAACGGCAATATTATCGACACCGCCTCCTTCGTCATCGACCGCACAAGTCTGCATCTGAAGGCGACCCGCAGCAGCAAAGGGAGCACGGCCGTGAAGAGCGATGATGACTGAGCGGCTCCCCCTGTATTTTTTGTCTTGATTTTGTCCGCCCGGATATTGACATTTACAAAAGGGAATATTATACTTAAGCTGTGAGAAAATCTGGGTTTTCGCCGTTTGCGTGCGCATCCCCCGGAGGGCTTTTTATATCACCGGGAAGCTTTCCGCGCTTTCTGTGATATGAAATAAATGATTTTTTAAAAAGAACAGGAGGATTTGACTATGTCTACAAAGGCTTATTACAAGCAGAGCGAGATCGGTGCCGGCAAGGTCGGCTTTTCCAAGACCCGCTCCATCATCGAGGCAGCCTTCTACGGAAACAATGTCGTGAAGGTAAACACCCTGAAGGAAGCTTATGATCTGGCAAAGAATTCCCCGGGAACCATCGTTACGGACATGCCGGTACTTCGCGGCGAGGAGTTCGGCCTGGAGAAGGACGCGAAGGTTCTTCTTTTCAACGACGGAGCCGTTACCGGACGTTATGCTGCAGCGCGCCGCATCAAGGGCGAGCCGGGCGTTGACGACGCAAAGCTTGACAAGGTGGTTATGGATGCCGTTTACGAGACCCGCTGGAAGACGATGTACCATGCAGAGTGCTTCGTAGGCCTTGATCCGGAATTCATGGTAAAGGCACACCTTCTCATTCCGGAAGGCGAGGAGAATCTCCTCTACAACTGGATGATCAACTTCCAGTATATGTCCGATGAATATGTAAAAATGTACAAGGCTTCCAAGCCGGTCGGTGACGGCAAGGAGCCGGATATCTACATCTTCTCCGACCCGCAGTGGATTCCTGGCAACCGCCCGGATGTTGACTACAGCTGCCTGAGTGACCCGCTCACGCTCTGCTACTTCGATACGAACCAGAATTGCGCCGCTATCCTCGGCATGAGATATTTCGGCGAGCACAAGAAGGGCACGCTGACAATGGCATGGGCAATCGCAAACCGCAACGGCTATGCATCCTGCCACGGCGGCCAGAAGGAGTATTCGCTTCCGGACGGCAAGAAGTTTGTTGCTTCCGTATACGGCCTCTCCGGCTCCGGCAAGTCCACGCTGACCCACGCAAAGCACAACGGCAAGTACGACAAGGACGGCGGCATCAAGGTTCTTCATGACGACGCGTTCATCATCAACTCTGATACCTGCGCATCCATCGCACTGGAGCCGACCTATTTCGATAAGACCGCAGACTATCCGACGGGCTGCCCGGACAATGCATATCTGCTCTCCGCACAGAACTGCTCCTGCACAATGGACGAGGACGGCAAGATTCAGCTTGTTACCGAGGATATCCGCAACGGCAACGGCCGCGCAATCAAGTCCAAGCTCTGGTCGCCGAACCGCGTTGACAAGATCGACGCTCCGGTAAACGCTATTTTCTGGATCATGAAGGATCCTACCATTCCGCCGGTTGTAAAGCTGAAGGGCTCCGCGCTCGCTTCCGTTATGGGCGCTACGCTCGCTACCAAGACCTCGACCGCAGAGCGTGTTGCCGCAGGCACCGACCTGAACGCGATCCGCATCGTACCGTATGCGAACCCGTTCCGCACCTATCCGCTCGTAAACGACTACGAGAAGTTCAAGAAGCTCGTTGAGGAGAAGAACGTTGCATGCTACATCGTCAACACCGGCGATTTCATGGGCCAGAAGGTAAAGCCGGCTGATACGCTCGGCATCCTCGAGACGATCGTTGAGGGCAGAGCAAGCTTCGAGAAGTGGGGTCCGTTCGAGGATATCGAGATTATGAACAACTGGGACGGCAAGACCTCCGACAACTTCACGCCGAACCTGGACGATACAGACTACAAGGCTCAGCTCAAGGCTGCGATGCAGACCCGCGTTAAGGCTGTCGAGGACTTCGCAACGAAGAAGGAAGGCTATGACAAGCTTCCGGACGAGGCTCTTGCAGCGCTGAAGAAGCTGGTAGATGAGCTGAACTAAGCTGATTGGCAGATTCCCGAAGGCGGGATTCCAAAATCCGAAAATCACGATTATTGCAGCAGGAGTTGTGCCGGATGGCACAACTCCTGTTTTACAGTCACAATATCAATCAAAAGAAGCAAAGCGTCGATTCCGCCGTTCCGCGAAATCCCCGGCACCACTTTATTCTTCTTCAAGGGCAGCTGCCGATACTTAATAGCATTCTCCTCACTATCATGAAATATCAATATAAGGAAACGCTGTTTAAAGCGTTTCCAGCACCGGATTTGCGCCGCGAAGCGGCATATTCCCTGGCAAATCCGTGTGCATCCGCCGGAGGCTCTGGGGAAGTGCTGATTAAATCAGCGCTTCCTTAACATTTTCCCATGTTATCATCTGCTTTTGTTTCTTTCTCCAGCAAATGCTGATATGTCATATCCATTCCAAATGCACCTAACGGAGCAGTAATTATGATTGACAATACGGCTACCGACAACACAATATTCCCGCAGGGCAGCCCCAAAGATAATGGAACAGAACCAATAGCGGCTTGAACCGTAGCCTTTGGAAGATATGCAATGACGCAGAATATCTTTTCTTTTAAATTGAGTCTTGTGCCGATTAAGCATAAATAAACGCCAACAGAACGGAATATAAGCGCGGTAATAATCAAAAGAACCGCACCAGGTCCCGCTTCCAAAGTATAACGAATATCAACCGCTGCCCCCACAAGCACAAACAAAATAACCTCAGCGGCAATCCACAGCTTGCCAAATTTTTCAGAAAGACGAGCCGAAACAGAAGCAACACTTTTTACCTGTAACATACAAGCCATGCTCATAACCGCAAGAAGTCCGGAAACAGGGATAATATTTTTTAGCCATTCTTCCAAAGCAATCAGCAAAAAAGCTGTTCCCAGGACAATAATAACTTTTTTGCTATTGCGTACATAATGCCTGTGTGCATATTGGGTTTCAAAAAAAGCAGACAGAAGAACCCCCGCAACTGCCCCAATCAATATGCCCAAAATAATCGAAACAGGAATATTAATAAACTCTACAATATTTACTGTATTTCCTTGTGCCATTCCGATAAAGGTTGAAAACAGTACAATGACAAAAACATCATCCAGGGACGCTCCGGCTAAAATAAGCTGCGGAATACCTTTTTTTGTTCCGTATTTTGTTTCTATCAGCTGTACCATTCTCGGCACAACAACCGCCGGAGATACCGCGCCGAGAACCGCGCCCATGATAGCGGCATCAATCAGCGTTATTCCGAGAACAGACGGCGCAAACAGAACAAATGCCAGTATCTCAAAAACTGCGGGTAAAAAGGACATTAAGACCGCCGGACGCCCTACTTTCTTTAAGTCGCTGATATTTAAGGATAATCCGGCTTTGATTAAAATAATCACTAAAGCCATTTGCCGTAAATCAGCAGATATGCCCAAAATGGAAGTGTCTAAAAGATTAAGTGCGTACTGTCCTAAAACAATCCCCGTAACCAGCATGCCAATAATACGGGGAAGTTTTATTTTCTGGCAAATGGAAGCCATGGCAAGACCGACGAGAAAAATTAGTGCGAGTGATGTCAACATAAATAATCCTCCTTTTGAATGTAAAAAAGCCGATGTCCTTCTGCGATCACTATAATCACAGAAGTCATCAGCCTAATATGTCAATGCCTGTTTTAATCCAGCCAGCAGCAAAGCTGCTTCAACCGCACCAGATCGTCCATGCCTGCCAGGGAGGCAAACTTGGTCTCTACCACCTCCCATACCCGCAACAGCGGCATTGTTCTCAGAAAATTCATATTCTTATATTCTGCCCCCTGAGTCCGCAGCACCTCCAGCCCGGTAAACAGGCTAATGTCCCACTGGATCGTTCGCCCTGTTCGCTGGTACCACTCCTCGTAGGCATCGTCGTCGTCAAATTTCTCCAGGTATGTTTCACACAGGATGGTTTTCTCAAAAGATTTCCATTTCTTCACCGTGTCTTTCCAGTCCTCCCCATCCTCTTCCGGCTCCGTTTCCTCATATTCCTCTTCAAACTCTTTCCAAAAGTCATATTGCGAAAGCTGCAAAGAGCGCTTCCCTGTCTCCGAATCGATATACTCAAAGGGATTCTCCTTCGCGTAATCTATGTAAAGCTTGATGAATCTGCCGGTCACGGTGGCGCCGTCGCCGCCGGTTCCCCACTCATCGCCACCGTCTGTGTCACAGAAGGGGTCCGGCGGCGTCTCCGTACTCATTTCGATCATGTAGCTGTTATAGTAGTTCTCGCCGATACGGAGATACTTGATTTTCTCCATATCGCTTTCGTAAATGTCCTCTTTTTGCAGCAGCTTTTTTACTGCATCCTCGATCCACTTCTGTGTAAATTCGACCCTTTCATCTTCGCTCATTTTCTTTTCCCTCCACAGTTATTTTTATTTTGACACCGATTTCTCTATTTCGGCTATTGTCACAAATTTCAGACAATCTTCATTAATAAATATCTCGAACTTCTCGCATGAATTCAGGGTACAAAGCCTGAATAAATGAGGGCTGGTTGAACAGTTCTTCCTCCAGATGCCGGTTCTCTTTTCCAGATCAGAAATTTTATTATTTAGGTTGTTGATCTCTTTTTGAAACGTTTTTTCAACAGAATCAAAATGTTCCATGACTTCCATAAGCTGTTTATATAACCCACATTCATAATTGCCGCCAAAAAAAGATCACCCCCTGCCTGAATTTAAAGACAGTATAACACAAGTACAGGAAAAAAGCGATTTTTTTGTAACTGGCATCTGGTAAAATAGTTGCGGATGATTACAAGTAGGCTGAACTGTAACGACTAACACCCTTTATTTTAATTCGGCTATTGCTTTCTAAGCTGATGGCGTGTAAACTATTCATAGAGAGACCTTCTTTCATAAAGTTTTTTGGGAAGGATATGTTATGTTAGATGGAATCATAAGTATATTGGTTATTGCAGGCCTGGGGATTGTCTGCGCCGCCATCAGTTATGTGGATAACAGAATTGTGGACAAGTCAGGAGATGTATATGAATATTATATATTTTGGGGTTATATAGCACAGGGGATGTTACACAAATACTTTGTGGAACGGGAGGAAGAATATGGCGGACAGAATTTCAGGACGCGGGAAAAACAGGGAAAAAACGAAAAGGAGAAAACAAGGAGGGGTAACGATAGGAGAAAAAGTACGAAAGATTCTTTTTGCGGCGCTGAGTATAATGTCAGGTTTGTTGATGATTTCATGCGGCGCTGCGGATTCGGCAGAAAATGAGGGTGACGGCCATCACTCCCTGCCAGCATTGCCGGACTGCATTGCCGTAATAAGCGTGACTGATTTTGGAAGCGGGGGATATGTAGTAGTTGATGCACAAAACAGGAAATGCGGTAGAGAGGTGGGTACACGGGCATGGGATTTATATGATGACCTTCAGTATGGAAGGCTTCAGGTGGCTGAAGACGGAACAATAGCCATCCAGAGGGAAGAAAATGGAGAGGTGTATATTTATCAAAATGGGGTGGAAAGTATCATCCCGGCACCGGTCGAGTATTTTTTCCTTGGTGAGTCCGGGAATGTCATTATATATGGGAAGTCTGACCTGGATGCCGCCCGTTGGGATGTATCTGGCGGTGAAAGCAGGAATATTTCAGACAAAATGCGGGCGGTAAGAATCTCTGGCGACGGTGCCATAGTATCACTGTTTGATGAAGATTACTGGTATTTAAGCGTAAATGGAAACGAGCCGCAGAAATGTCCCGGTGAAGTTTTTATTTCAGGGCAGTACATATATGGTATTTACAGTATATGGGGCAGTACCTGTGACACGGAACTGTACACTTTCTCCGGGGAGTGGCGTAAAATCATGGATTGGTCGACAGAGGATTTTTCATACCTGGATATCGTTGCGCATAATGCGGAACAGGGAGAAATACTTTTCGGGTACATACCGCAGGAAGCGTACTATTATTATTCCTGCCGGGATGGGGAGAATGTTCCCACGCATATCAGCAGTGGGAACGAGAGTTTGATGTCTTTGGACAAGTTTGCCTATTATTATGCTGTTATGGATTGGAAATGGAGAAAAACAGGGAGTTATCTTATGTATACTGTTCCAGAAGGTTACATATCAGATTCGGTTCCTGACAATTTATATTGCATGGTTCGGGATGACATGGCGGAGAATGACGGTTTTTCCATTGTGAGGCTGGACGAAAACATGGAATTGACGGAAGTCATTTCGGATGTCAACAGCAATGTGTTTCGTTCGCAGGACGGCAGGAAACTATGGTGCATATCAGGGACACAGATTGCTTGTTATGACATGTCCGCCAGGAAGCCAGAGGTGCAGTACTGCAAGGAACCCTGCGGCATGGATACATTTGATGAAGAGAGCGGACTCACAATAGCCAAGCCATTTGCCGCCACATCGGACGGTTCCAAAGTATGCTTTATTGGAGTGGATGGTACATTGTGGATGTGTACGCCTGACACATTGGAGCGCCCGAAAGCTGTGGGGATAACCGGTGCTGCCGAAGTATACTGCTCTGCGGAGGATGAGTTTTTTGTGCTGTGTCGTGAGACTGAGGGAAGACCGGGAGATTTGTATAAAGTAAAGAGGGATGGCGAATGCATAAAGGAATACAGTGGTGTGGTGGATGTATGTATCACGAAGTCCAACCTGTATATCCTTGCAGAGAATGAGAATGCTTCTTTGGCAAGTGAAGGATATCATGAACTGTATGTCAGGGAAGGCACCGAATACAGGCTGCTACAGACACAGGTTGACAGGATTGTACCGCTGTACAGTAAGTATTATTAGAGGATGCGCCAGGCAGAACGAAGGAAGTGAGGACCCTCCGCAAGGTGGGATGATCCTATTGGACATGAGAGATAAGCTGCCATATAGGGATGGGTACACATCGGATGTCGTGTGCTATCTCCTGTCGCACGGTGCCGATCCTACCATCCGTAACGCGAAGGGAATGCCCCCTACGATCTGACACTGCTCCGCCTCGCCCGCCGCAAATGTGTTCTACTGACAAAAGAGGTGGAAAATTACTGCACGCTCTGGATTGTTTGGAACACAACACGGCAGACGGTGGCGTACTACGATTATGAAAATGAATGGTATGGAGAATTCGGCGTGTCATTTACCGGATTTCTGGCTGAGATTGACAAATACCTGACCGACCGGTATCTTCCATGGGGATTATGCGCTTTAAGGAAGTGCTTTAATCAACGCCTTAGATCAGAAAAGCCCCCGGCAGAACTCCGTCAGCCTTTCCGCCGCCTTTCTGTGCGTTGTCTCACTCGGATGCCAGTCGGCGGCGATCCCGTCCTCCTCCAGCTGCCTGTCCAGTTCAACATAGTGGATATGCTCGTCCCCCGCTGCGCGCAGCTCGCCGACCAGCCTCTCCACGACCGGGCAAAGCGTGCGCACCATCAGGCCAAGACAGCAAACAATCTCCGCCTCGCTGTAATTCTCGCGCACTCTGTGGTACAGCCTGCGGTATGCTTCCGCAAAGACAGCCTCACGCTCCGGCTTTTCCCGCGTGTAGCTGTCGTCGTTCGTACCGAGATGAATCACGACAAGATCCGGTGTAAACCGCGAAACATCCCATTGCTCCGGCTCAATTCCAAGCTTCCTGCTCAGGGTATACGCCGTGTACGGATAGAGCTGCGGAATCAGCACCGTCTCGTCCGGCGTATCGCGCTCCGGCGGAATCCAGTCGGAAATCAGGCCGATACCGCTCCATGACACCAGCTGATAATCCGCATCCAGCGCTCCGGCCATGCGCAGAGCATAATCCTTGTACGGGTTCTCCTGCGGCGTGTTGAACACATCCACATTCCACACACCTTCGATGCCGTAGCCACAGGTGATGGAATCCCCGATAAATTCAATCCGCTTCTTCCTCTGCGGCAGGGGGCGAAGCTCCGCCCCCTCATCCGTTAGCAGGTAGCGGATTCCGCACATCCCGAACGCCAGCTCCGAAAATTTCACGATGCGCACACTCAGCTCCTTCGGCAGCTCCTCCGACGATATCCCCTTCGAGCGCGCATATTCGACGCGGTCAAAAATAAGATACTCCGCCTCCTCCGCCTCCAGCGGAAAGCGTTTCCACGGCTTCTCGTCCTCGCCGACAAACACGCCGACCCAGCCCTGCTTCATGTCGTCGCTGCGCCATTCATCCGTGATAATATCCGC
>CAMWWR010000011.1 GCA_947178045.1 uncultured Clostridia bacterium | reverse complement strand
TTCTGATTCAAAAGCCTCTCGGCCTGCTCTGCCTGCTTTGTCTGAACCAATTCCCGCTTTGTATGCTCCTCGCGCATCTCGGAACGTATCGTTTCCTGCAGCGCGTCAAATTTGGCGAGCAGCTCGTCCCATTCCCTCTCCGTAAAGGATTGCGCCCCGATCCGGTAGGAGGGCTTTGTCTCGCCCTTCCGGAATTTTTCGGAAAGCTCCTCGATCTTACTGTGCAGGAATTCTGCATAATGATCGGTCTTCTTCTCCTCTCCTGCCCTTGCTTTTTCCGGATAAGCGTTCGCGCTGTATCCGGCCTTTACTGCTTCTAATGCCATGTTTCTCCTTTCCTGCAGTCCGTCCGTCGTTCGGGACTGCTCCACTTCCCTGAAAGGTCCAAGTGGTTGTTTTTTATTTTTATACCCGTGCATATCGCGAGCCTGCTCGCGATACTGCTTCAATGAGAAGTTTGAAAGTTTACTTTCAAACTTCCTGCCCTGGCGAAGCCGGAAAAGCAGCGCTTGCCCGTGCGCATAAAAGGCGCTGTGATTTTCCGTTATCCATCCTGGAAATCACAGCGCCATCCTTAGCTCTCGGGTTTGTTGCGGTCAGCCTGCCTTCCGCGGCTCCCTTCTGTTTATCGGCATACCAGACGGGAAAATTTACAGTACGCGGCGCAAAAGGCGGGCAAAATCAACTACCGAAGCAGATACATCATTGTCAGGAATTCTCTTTCTTGTTTTGTTTCCGGCATAAAGAGCCTGCCGTCCTCAAATGCAAAAATCGTCGTCAGCCATGTAAAATCACTTATTGCTTCATCCACCTGCAGCTCGCGGTACTCCTTCAGATGCTCCGGGATGCGGTTTTCATAATATTCCTTGATCTCCGTCCTCAGCCTTTCATAGACGGGCCGGAACTCCTGCACAAGTGGCTCGAAAACCTCGTTTGTCAGCCGCTCATACTGTTCCTTCGTGAAAACCGCAAAATTCGGAACCGCCCTTTTCCCGTCCAGCCTTACAAAGCCCTTTTCCACAAGCTGCGCCAGCTGTTGCTTCTGCTCCTCATCGACCCATGAAGTATCAAAATCCGAATGCAAAATACAGCAAAGCAGGGCGTGTAAATGCTCCCAGTCCGGCGTAAAGGCATCCATCATGCTCTCAATGTCGGAGGTTCCAAAGTCATACATACCGAACCAATAAAAATTGTCATTTTGTATACTGCCATTATAGCTCCAGTTAAATACATCCTCCACAAAGCGGTCCGGCGTACCTTCCTCCCCAAATGCCTTTAACCTCTGCACAAAGCTCGGAAAAACTGCCTCACACTCTCCCTCCTCACGCACGAATCCCATTGGAAAATATCGCCCGCCGTCCGGACGTACCGGGGCTTTCGTGCCCATCCACTTCCCTTCAACAAAATAGTCGCCAAACCGGTAGATCAGCAGCCAGAGCAGCTTTTCCACCGGCGCTTCACTGCCGTGGAATCCGATTGCACGCAGCTTCTCCTGTGCATTGCAGAGTCCGTCAACCAGCCGTTTCAACAGTTCATGGCGGTATTTGTAATAAATCTCGTAATATCCGAACCTTTCCTCCCGTGTCGAAATCAGGAAGCTGGTCGAATAGCACCCTGCCCGCTCCGCAACAAATTCTTTCTCCACCAGCCAGCGCAAATCGAATTCCAGATACGCCTTCGGAATCCCGAGCACCCCTGCGAGCTCATCGAGATTTTTCGGCTCCCTATAGCACGCGATGCAGATATTCTGCTTCGTCAGGCTTTCCATGATCTTAGCCGTATCGAGCTGCGGCACCGCCTGCCCGCAAATGCCGATGCACAGCTGCTTCGGCCGGTATACATACTCCTGATTTTCCCGTGTTTCCATCATAATCTCCAGCTCCTTTCGCAATTTCTTCCTCGTCTCGAACAGATGCCATTTTACCGCGCTCACGGAAATACCAAGCCGCTTTGCAATCTCCTGCTGCGGCCGACGGTCGATGTAGAAGGAAATCATAATTTCCCGCTGCAGAAAATCCAGCCTTGCGATATGCTGCCGAAGCTTCCGTTCCAGTTCCGCGCGCTCCTGCGCATCCGCAAATTCCCGCACAAAGTCCGATTCATCCTCCGCCTCCGGTGCTTCCATAAGTATAAACTTATCCGAATGCGTCTTCTGCCTCAGATAATGGCACCACACATAGTGTGCGATTTTCCATACAAGCCGCTCCGCATTCTCCACCGGTTTCCCCTCATTGCAGGCCCTCTTCACCGCTGCAAATATCTGCAGCAGCGCCTCCTGCGCAAGGTCTTCTGCCCTGACACGGTCGCCGAGCTTGTGGTACGCCCAGTTCAGCAACGGCAGGGAATAATCCCGCGCGATCTGTTCGGAAAGCTCGCGGAAGCCGTCTGTGTACGACAGCTTTCCGGCGTCCGTTGTCTTTCTGACACTCTTCGCCTCTCCCGTACTCTGCACGCCCTCTGTTTCCGAGGCTGTTTTCCCACTCTGCGGCATGCCCGTATTCTGTGACATGGCTTCCTCCATTCTCCAACATCATTTTGCGTGAGATGCAAATGCCTCCCCTGTACTTCTGAACAAATTATGTCCTGCCTCCCGGATGCGCATCCCGGCCGAACAGTTCTCTGATATCAATCAGACTGTTCACCTGTATAGTGCCGCAAAAAAGGAGGAGGTTAGGGGAAATTTTATTTTCCCCTAACCTCCTCCTTTTTTGAGATCCTTCCTGCTTCCTTAGAGCCTCCGGTGAATGCAAACCCTCTTTCAGAGGTCTCGGATTTGCCGGGGAATATGCTGCTGCACGGCGCAAATCCTGTGCGGCAACGCTTTCATCAGAATTTCCTTCAGGCTCCCGCCACGCTCACCTTATCCATGCACACTGCTTTCGGCCCTTCAAAATTCTTCTCGACCTGCAGCTCCTTCGAAAACCGCAGACTCTTCTGCGCCTCGAAAATATTGCCGCTGATCGAGCCCCCTGTTACCGGCGTCACCTTCTCGCCGTCGTACAGGAACGCCAGACGGATTTCTCCTCCGAAATGTCCGGTGAACGAATCCATCTGAAAATCAGAGAAATTCACAACCTCCAGATATGGCTGTGCTTTTAATTCCGCAAGGGAAGCCTCCCCTGCCGGAGCCCTGTAGCCGCCGAAAATTCCGGTCGGCTCAATCCCGAGGTACTGTGCAAAGCGGCTGCCTCCGTGAATCAGCTGCAGCTTCCCGTCCCTTACGAGCTCGCGGTCCTTCATCGGAATTCCCTCGTCGCTGAACGGAACGACCGCCTTCATGGTCAGGTTTATGCGATCCCCCTCCGGCTCGCCGCCCTGCACGTCGCAGCCGACCGCAAAGGCGGAATATTTCGGGTAAATCATCGAAGACGCCGAGCGGCTGACATAATATGACAAAAACTCATTCACATACCCGCCGGACAGGATCACGCGGTACTCGCCTGCTGCCGGAGCGTTCTTTGCCTTCGCCCGCGCGCAGGTCAGCTCGATGGTATCGCGGACCTTCTCCCGCAGCGCATCCGTGTTCCAGTCATTGTACGCAAAATCCTGATAGGTCTCCACATCCTGCCCGTCCACGCACTGAACGACAAACTCGCCCTGCACGCGGTTTTTCCGGTAGGCCACGTCCACCCCGCGCGAATTTAAAATATGCACGGTATAGCGGCGCACAAAGATTTCCGCCGAATTCAGAAATACATCCTCGCGCACATCCTCCGCAAACAGCGCCTCCGCGAATCCCTGCGCCGTCTCTGCGAGCGGCCGGTCCGCGAGCGTGCTCGCGACCTCAACCGGCTCCTCCTTCGTTCCCTCATACAGGTCGTAATACTTGTTCTTCACAAAACCGGCGGCATAATATGCATCCGCGAAAAGCCTGCAGAGCTCGGCCTCCGTCTGGCTGTCCTGCACCTTTACGGATGCCGTGCCGCGGAAGCGCTGTTCCCCTTCCTCAAATGCCCGGTAGATCACAACGCTCGCCGTCCTTACCTTCTTGCGGCGCTGCATATCAAGCTCCTTTTTTATAAAAAACAGCTCTGCGGATTCCTCCTCCGTCACAGTGAGCAGATAATCCTCGATCCCGCATTTCTTCAACGCGGCCAAAATTCGATCTGTCATGAAACAACCTTCCTTTCTCTTAAAAGCCTCCGTCCTTTTCACGCCTCAGCCAAGCCTTATCTTCGCCTTAATATATGGGCCGCCGTCCGAAACCTTCACCCATTCCTTGTAGCCCTTGCCGCAGAAGCCGCTGCCGCAGAGCGCGGAGGTATCCGAAATCATACTGATGGATTTTAACAGATCCGGGACATAGCCCGTCAGCACGATCGGCGAATAGACCTTTCCCGTCAGCTTCCCGTCCCTGATCTCCCTCGCAATGTTCACCATGCACTGAATACCCCAGTTTTTCGGATCTTCCATGCCGCTCGACGCATCCTCGAGCAAAAAGCCGTAGGAGATGGACGCGATCATATCCTCGACCTTGTCACTGCCCGGCTCAAAATAGGTATTCGTCATGCGGGTGTACGCCTTCCTCTCGTAGTTCTCGCGCCGCCCGTTGCCGGTCGGCTCTGTGCCGAGATGCATGGCCGACTGCGCGTCGCTGATGCCCGCCTTTAAAATGCCGTGGTCAATAATCAGCGTATCGTGCGCCGGCACTCCCTCATCGTCAAAGAAGTACGATGCCACCTCACGGGCCGCGCCCGCGCCGTCATGCATATTCACAAGTTCGGAAGCAACCTGCTTTCCGACATACTGCTTCGCCAGTGCGCGGTTCTTCACAAACATATCCATTTCCACGCCGTGTCCGAACGCCTCGTGCACGATCATGCCCGTAACGCCCGGCTCACAGATACACTCATATTCACCCGGCGGAATCGGCTCACTCTCAAGCAGGTCGAGCGCGTTCTGTGCCACCTTTCCGACATTTTTCCCGATTTCCTCCAGCAGCTCCGCCCCGCCGAGCACGGAAAAGCCCCTGTAGCTGTCCTTGACCTCCTCGCCCCTCGTCGCCATCACCACAACGCCGCCGCACATCCAGAGCACATTCTGCTCCATATCCCGGTTTTTCGAGAGAAAGAGCTTGCTGCATTTCTGATAGCTGGCAAACGCACGGCAGTCAAGCACCTTGTCGCTGTACGCGCGCCCCGCCTCGCTGACCTTTGTCAACTGTTCGATGACCTTTTCGTCGCCGTACTCCTCCGGATCAAGCTCATACTCCGTGCTGTCCGCAAATACGAGCACGTCGTCCGCAAGCATCGCATAGCAGCTCTTCCTGACGCCCTCCGGCAGACGATCGGACATCGGCATCAACTCGCCCTTAACAGCGGTCACAATCTCCTCGATCTTCTCCTCCGACAGCTCGTTGAACGAATATTCCGCATAGCTCGTCCCGTCGTACACCTTCGCCACAAAGCCGCGTCCGGCAAGCAGCCCGTCCATCTGAATCCCCGTGCTCGTCTTCGACACGCTGTAATTTTTCGCTGTGGAATCCTGCGCCAGCAGCGACGCGTACGGGAATTCCTCAAGCAGCCGGTCGCGCAGCTTCACAAGCACCGGTTTGATCTCCTTCAAATATTCACTCTGTTTTACCTTCATTCTCATACCTCCTGCCCGCAAAGGCGGGCATCCCGCTTCTGCGGGCATCCAATTCATCGCCCGGAATCCTCAGATTTCCGGACGGCTGTTTCCTTTTTGCGCAGCCGGAATCTCCCCGAAAGCCGACCGCGAGCCTCCTTTTGCACTCCCCGTTTTTCCCGGAAGCCGCACCGCGAATATCCCTGCTGCTCCGCCTCAGCCTGCCCCGCAGCCCGTGAACAGCCCTCTTGCTTCCTCCCAGCTCTCCACCGTGAGCACATCATCCCTTTTCGTGTACGGCATATCGATCGCGCCGATATACCAGAGCGGTGTCAGGCCCGCGCCCTTTGCGCCGACGATGTCGCATTCATACTGATCCCCGACATACCAGACGTCCTGCGCCGCAAGCCCCGCCTTTTCCAGCGCCAGCTCAAAGATCCGCCGGTTCGGCTTGCGGTAGAGATACTCGCTCGTCGCGATAATAAATTCAAATTCATTGTCGGGCAGCAGCCGGTTGATTCTCTCGCACACCGCTTCTCCGCAGTAGGAAATATTGCTGATTACCCCGGTGCGGATCCCCTGCTCCTTCAAAAATTTCAGGAAATCCCGGATTCCCGGCGTCGGCTCTCCGGGCGAAGCGGCATCCCAGAATACCCGGTCCCGCTCCGCGCCGGAGATTGAAAGCCGGACTCCCTGCGACTCGTACAAATAGCTGCTAAACATGTGGTTCGGGACCTCCACCTGGAACAAATGCCGCCTCGCCGGGTCAAAACGCCCGAGCTCGTGGTTCATCTCATCCGCCGCCCGCTGCAGTTCCTCCGCCGTCCGGCCATGTCTGTTTTCGACAGCGTATTCCAGAACCGCTCGCGTGCCGCGCACACCGTCGAATTTTGCCTCGCTTATCAGAGTCTGTCCATAGTCGAACAAAATCATCCTCGGTCTTTTCATGGCTGCCTCCCTGAAGCACTCCTACTTTGCGCCCATCCTGCGCTGCTGCACCATCTTCTTCGGCGCTGCCTGCGCGGAATACTTACTGTTCATCTTTCCAAACGGAATGCTCTTTTTCTGTGCTGCCATCTGGTCAAACACAGCATGCTCTTTTTTCTTTTTACCCATAAATCACACCTCCTGCCTTACGGCATAATCCTATTCTCTTATTCTCTTGATCCAACCGTCATATTCTTCAGCGGTAAGCTCCCTCTCAATCTCCACATAAGGATTGAGCGCCTCATGCGGAACAGCGAGGAACGAGGCCGAAAAGCCGCGGTGGAGCCCGGTTTCCAGAAGCACGATCACCCCGCGGCCGTCGATTGCCGGTATGTCCTCCGGCGGCATCTCACCCCAGATCAGCGACATCAGATTCTCCTGATGGAATTTCTCGTGCCGGGCCGCGCTGTAATTGCACTCCATAAAATATGTATTGTACGACTCGTCCCAGCAGTCGTCCGGATAATCCCCGTGCGCAAGACGGATGAGAGAGTCACTGGCATGAAATTTGTCCATGCCGTATTCTGCGCCAAGCCTTTTACAGATCTGCTCTTCCAGCAAAAAAAGCAAATGAAAGCAGTTGCTCAGATCATTTGCCACAGCAAAAAAGCCGGTTTTTTTCGCCGGAAACAGCACAACCAGCTTCTGTTTACTGCATGTACTCCGCATGCGGTCAACATAACCAATCGATTTGAAATACGGACTTTCCGGCGTCTCCTCGGTGAGATACTGGATCTGATTCGATATTTCATCCTCCAACAAAAGCTCCCTTAAAGAAGCGTCCCGCGTGAGAAACGCCATGGCCGAAACACAGAGAATGTTAAATCCAAGGTATGCCCTCACCCAGTCTTTATTCTCTTCATAGACAGCCCTCATATCATCGGGCAGACGGCATTCTCCGTCCTCCTCCAGACTTTTAAACATTTCATAAACCTTCGCGCAGGAACGCGAAAATAATTTTATAATGCCCCGGCCCGCGGAGGTATCCCCTTCCTTTTCGCACGCAAAGCCTATAAAATTCGACAGCAGGCTTGCCTTGTACAAATCCATATTTTCCAGCATCCCGCTCAGCTCCACGGTGCATTCAATCAGCCTGCCGCCGTTGATCGCTGCCCCGACCTCCCTGCCGAACTCCGGCAGCTCGTGCAGAAGCTTCTCATTTCCCAGATCCTCCCACGCGGTCTCCTCGCACAGGAAATCGATAAGCCTTTTGTTTACCAATGCAATCCTCCTCCCTTTCCGCTCCCTCCCGGTTTTTGTGTGTTCCGTTCCCTGCTTTCGTGTGTCCTATCCCTGTTTTCATATATTCGATGTCTTTGGGATGCGCTTCCTCGCTTCGAGTTTGAAGCTTTCACGAAATTGCGTCTGGAGTCCTGCCTAGATTTTACCACATTCCTCCTCTTATTGTAAAGCGCCGGGGGAACCGTTCATCTACCGCTGATTACAGGACAACCGCTTCACCTCTCCTTTCTCCAGCGGATACCGCTCGTTTTTCCACACCAGTACGCCGCCGTCCGCGTCCGTGCAGACCTCCAGCACCCCATCCCGGAAACGAACTGCTGCCTGGCCTGCGCCGACCGGAACCGTTCCCTCAAACCAGTCCAGCCCGCCCGGATTCGGAGCCACCTCAAAGGTTTTATAGCCCGGCGACGTCGGACGCACACCAAGGTAATACCTGCCGGCCAGATAGACCGGACTTGCGCCCCACGCATGGCACAGGCTCTTTCCGTATTTATCCCCGTACATTCCAAGCTGCTCATCCCACGGCAGCTCCGGCATATATTCCTCCCAGAAGCTCGTTGCCCCGGCATCGAGCATCGCTCCCCAATAGGCTCGAATCCGCTCCGTCACCTCCTCCTGCCTTCCGGCCCGGCACAGGGCTTCCAGCTCGTAGAGCTTAAAATACGGCGTCCGGATCTGCGGAACCGCGTCGTTTTGCAAAACGTTTTTCACGATCTGCTCCCTCTGCGCCTCATTCGCATATCCGAACAGCAGCGCGAAAATATTTGCGTGCCGCGTGACATTTCGCCGCCCCGAAGCAAAGCTGTCGATGAACGCTCCTTTCTCCTCGTCCCAGAAAAAGCGGTCGATTTTTTCCCTCAGCTCCGCAAAGGCGGCGCGCCAGCCGGCACAGTCCTCGCCGAGCACCTGCCCGCACTCCGCGATCGCCTCAAGGCTTCGGGCCAGGAGCAGCTGCTCCGCGCAGACCGCCCCCGTCTTGTCCATATCCGCCCAGTCGATAAAAATCCAGTCATCCTCCACCTGTGCGGCAAAGCCGTCCGCGTCCAGCCTTGACATGCAGAACTCCATCAGCGACCGCATCCTCGGATAAATCCGCCGTACAAATTCCCTGTCGCCCGACATCTCATAGTAGTCGTAAATGCTTATGAGCCAGTAGAAGGAATAGTCCATGATCGTATTGATATGCTTTTCAACCGGATCCAGACCGCGCAGGGCAAGGATGGTCCTCCTGCAGATATCTTCATCAAAAAAAAGGTAGCGGTTGATCAGATAGCTCTGGTACGCGTCGCCCGACCACACCCAGCGGTCGCGCTTTATGCCGTCGAGGAAGAATTCCCTGCTGTTCAGCCCGAAGGTATACGCCGCCGTGTCCCAAATTCGATCCAGCCGCTCGTCCGAACAGCGAAAACTGCCTCTGACCTGCAGCGGCAGGTACTCATGGTATACGCTCAGCCGGTAATCCTCCTCCGACGCCGCGCGGATGTACAAAAAACGAAATGCCCGGGCCGGGATTTCCTGTGAATACGGCTCCTCCTGCGGCTGAGTCAAAGTCCCGGACTCCTCCTGCAAATGCGGATGAGTCGCAATCTCCCCCTGCTGATACGACTGCACTGGTGCTGAATTTTCCTGCTGAGGCCGCGCTCCCCCCTGTGCGTGGACATGTGCCCGCAGATAGGAATTCTCGGTATCCAGCGCCTCCTCCTGCGTCTCCCCGTAAAAAATATCAATATCTCCGCCCTGTACGCCGACATGCAGCTTTGCGAAGGTCTCCCTGCCAAAATCATAGAGGATACCTCCGTTCATCTCCCTCTTTTCGACCGGCTCGATCTCCTCATAGCAAAATTTGAATACCTGCGGCTCATCCGTTTTCGACGTATACATCTCACTGCTGCCCGCATTTTCCCACTCCCGGCCATAGCAGCTCACAAGCCAGCTCTCGTCGCTTGCGATCGTTTTTCCCTCAACATATATGCACGGCAATCCGTCCCGATTCAGAACGGACACCAGGATCGTGTGCTTTCCCCCGGCCAGGTAAACCGGCTTTTCAAACGCCCGGCGCTTTCCGTCGATCTCCACATTGCCCACTCCGCGGGCATATACCGTAATCATCTCCGGTGCCTTGAGCGTCACCTCTTTTCGGAATCTCACATTGTGACGGCAGTCGTCAAGCCGCCAGAACGGAGGAAAATTGTGCTCGAACTCGTCGCGCCTTGCATGGAGCTTCAGACTGTGATATATCTCAAAATCGCCGTAATACCATATCCACCTGCCCGCCGTTTTCTCTGGCTCCAGCATTGTTTCCTTCTTCGGAATCATTTCCTTCTCCGGAAGCTGATTCGGCGTCCATGCCGCTTCTATCCCAAGAGCCTGCGCCGGACTTTGTGCCGCTTTTCCGGCATGAACCGGCTCCTGCCCTGTGCCGTTTCCCTGTTGTAAATTCACTCTGCCTCCCATGACGCTTTGCTGATGGAAGCTGACTTCTGCTCGCATAATGCTTTCCTGCGTCAAGCCCGCTCTGCCCTCCATGAAGCTTTCTCTTCCGAAGCCAGCCTTGGTACGCATACTGTTTTCCTGCGGCAGACCGACTCCTGTTCGCATACCCTTTTCCCGCGGCGAGCCTGCTCCTATTCCCCATGGTGCTTTTTCACCGGAAGTCTGTCCCTGCTCCAGCCCCCATGACGCTTTTTTCCCGCGAGCCTGCGTCTGCTCCAGTCCCCATGACATCTCCCCGCCCAATCCCTTCTATGATCCTCCTGCCGTTTTTTCTCCAAGCTCTCTGTTCGGCCTCCATGCTGTTCCTTCCGCAAAGTTTCCCCCTGCTCTCTGTGCATTTCCCGTTTCCGGCATTCTCCCCAGCATCTGCGCCGTTCCTGACATCCGCACCGTTTCCACAGAGGCCGCCGCAGTCGTCCCTCCGGCTCTCCACGCAGCAAGCTTCGACCGCATCCAGCGCTCCACCTGCTGCGCGGCCTGATCCGGATCAAGCACGGTAATGTCCAGCCGCTCGATCACGATATCATCCATTCGGTCATGCTCCAGAAAATAGTTGTTGTAGCTCACCGAATCCCTGATCCAGCCGTCATCCGAAATGCCCCTGCCCTCCGTCATCCGCCGGCGCAGCTCAGCCTCCCCGCACACCAGTGCAAGGCAGTAAATATCCGCAAAAAACCGCTCGTTGCAGGCTTTTTTAAGCTTGTCAAGATTACCGGCCATCGTCCAGAGCACCGGCTTTCCGCACTGCATAAAATCGCGCGCCAGCCCTTCGATGCGCTCGACCCAGCCCATATACTCCCCCTCGTCGGCGGTAAACAGAATATCCCCGTCGAGCACGGCATAATCCTGCTGCCGCTCCATCAGCCTCCGAGCAGTCGTCGTCTTTCCGACGCCGCTGCATCCGGTCAGGATAAACAGGGGAAACGCGCGGTTCTCCCACGAAGCGCCGCATTTCGGGCAGCGGGCCGACCGCTTATCCACAGAAACCTCCTTATTCCACTCGTAATTTCCACATTTCGGGCATATCTCAAACATAAAATTCTCCTTTCGAGAAAGCAAATGAACACTGCCGGAAGTATTGCTCAAAAATTATCACAGCTCAGCCTTCGACTTTATTGCTGCAAAATGATGTACAAAAATCGTAAAAAACACATTTTGCCCATAAAGTTCTCACAAAGCACTGGATTCCTTCTCCAGCGCCGCGATCCTCTGACTGACTGTCGGATGCGAGCTCGTCAGCGCGACGAGCAGCGGATGTGGCGTCAGGCACGAGAAAGAATTCTTCGACAGCACCTTGAGCGCCGAGGCAAGCGCCTCCCCATATCCGTTTTCTGCGGCAAAGCGGTCTGCGGCGTACTCGAACCGCCTCGAAAACGCGCTCGAAAACAGACCGAGGAGCGGCGACAAAAGAGACAGGCAGACCGCGCTGAGCAGGAAAAACGCAAAGCCGTAGTTCACTCCGTCAAACCCGAAATCCCGGTAAATCTCCGGCATAGAGACAAGTGCCCACGCCAGAAGAACATATACAACAATATTCAAAATATTCATGCCATACATTTTCAGTGTGTCTTTATGCTTATTATGCCCCATCTCATGTGCGAAAACCGCGACGATCTCATCGTCCGACATCTGCTCCAGCAGCGTGTCGTACAGCACGATGGTCTTCGATCTGCCAAAGCCGGAAAAATAGGCATTCGCCTTGGAGGAGCGCTTCGAACCATCCATCACATTAATCGCCTTGACCGTGCAGCCGTTCTCCGAGAGAAGACGGGTGAGGCGCTCCCTCAGCTCCCCCTCCGGCAGCGGCTCAAATTTATTATGTATTTTCCCGATTGCGGGCGACAGAAAGACAAGCAGCAGCACAAGGAGCAGCATAACCCCCGTAAAAACAGGCAGAAGCCAGACGCCGAGCGCATGATGGATCAGAATGAACAGGCAGCAGATTCCGCAGGTAAGAGCCAGACCAATGATCACATCCTTGATCTGATCCGTGAAGAAGGTCTTCTTTGTCATACGGTTAAAACCGTATTTCTGCTCCACCACCATGGAATCCGCGTACTCACACGGCACGGAATAAAGCAGGCTGATCAGCATATCCGCAACCAGCACGCCGATGGCCGCCAGATAATCCCCCGTCAGGGAAAGCTGCTTAATAATATTGGCGTATACATCTAAGCCGATAATCACAAACGTGACCAGATACATTACAATATGCCGTATGAAGGACACCTTCATTTTTTCCCGGTAATATGCCAGCCATTTGCGATAGGATTCCTCATCATAAATATCCTTCACATTGTCCGGAATTTCACGCCCGGCGGACTTCATTTTCAGCCATTCCATGTAAGTGTCAAAAAGAAATGCGATCGCCACGGCAATCAGCGCTACAAGCTTATAGTTCATTGTCAGCCTCCACTAAAATAATTTGCCGAACCTGCCCGTATCGATTCGCATACAGGCAAATTTGCAGCAGTTATCAATATAATTGCACCGTCAGACCCCGATGTATTTCACATAGATCTGGCACGGATTCTGCTCATCCCACAGCGACGGCAGACATTCCAGCTCCTTAAAGCCCATCGCCCGATAAAATGCGTTCGTGCGGTCGTACTCCTCGTAATGCCCGCTCTGCACGGTTTTCACCTGCAGGAAGGAATAGCCCTTCTGCGCGGCATAACGCTCGAACGCAAGGCAGAGCTCCCTGCCGATTCCCCTGTGGTGCCGCTCCGGCACAACGCCCATCACATAAATTTCGGCTGTGTGCGGACTCGTTTCCTTCAGCGCAAGAAAGCCTGAAGCTTTGTCCTCTGTTTCGGCTGCTTTCTCTGCTTTTCCTCCGTCTTTTTCGTCCTCACACCACGCCCAGAACGGCATCCCGGCACTCTCCTCGATATACCTTTTTGTGCTCTCGGGCAGTCCGAACCAGTCCGGAAGACAGTGCAGTATCTTTTCTGCGATCTGCTTTTTTCTCTGTGCGTCAAAAATTTCTGTTACCAATTTCCCTCCTCCTGTCCGGCTTCCTGTGCGAACATTCTCCTTCTGGCTTTCATGCCCGCACTGCATTGTCTGCATCAAC